>NZ_PPRC01000033.1 GCF_002902565.1 Staphylococcus petrasii
ATAATCCACTTTAAATGATATAAATGTTCTAAATTATATCTAATATTCCGTTTAGACATATGCATTGTCTTAATTAAATCTTCTATATATACTCCACGTTCATGAGTTTCATTATAAGTAATAATTTCATTTAATAACTTTAATTGTTCTAAAGTTAAATTTCTTGAATACTTCAAAACTTCGCTAATTGCTTTAATATAGATTAAATAAAATAACAACTGCTCTAATTTTCTTTTTTCCATGATACATGTCACCTCATGTTCTTGCATAAAAACCCAATTTTAAAAATTAGGATAGAAGATAGACGTCTATATTTCTATCCTCAATTGAGATATCAATATCTTCATATATCATGTTAATGTTTTAAAAATTAGATAAGCATTAATGTTCTAGTAATAATTATTCAGTACACATTATTATATAGAAGTAATTACTATCATAATTAATGATAATGACTTTTTGCCTCAGCAATGAGTAGTTGGGCTTGCTCATCAAAAGGTAGTTCTTTTGTTTCTAAATTATTTAAATTTAAAGGTTGTTTATTTTTCCTTACTTGTCCAGGTGTTGCGCCATATTTTTTATTAAATAGCGCAATAAAACGTGGAAAATGATTAAAACCATGGTCAAAAGCGATATCTTGAATAAGGGTTTTACTCTTTAAAATATCTATTAAACATAGTTTTAACCTAACATCATTAATATACTGAGTAATATTATTGTAGGGCGTATGATATTTAATGACCTGACTTAGTTCTTTATTTGACATATTTAGTGAATTCGCAAGGTCTTGTCTATTAATCTTTTGATTATGATGTTCGATGATATATTCATGAACTTCATCAACTAATGCATTCTCTAACTTAGAATTCTGACGATGTTTGCGTTGAATATATCCTAGCTCTACACATAAGTGCTTCACTAGTTTATCTTTTATATGAAGAATTCTGGGTTTCCGACATTCAAATTCAAGTAAATTAATAATGAAAGGTTCCATTTGTTTTCTTTCTATTGAAGAAAACTTATAACCATGTAATTTAATATAATCATCTGCAAATCTTAAATAATCTTTAAAAGCAATTTCCATTACTACAACGATTGAATCTTCCTTACTTTCAATAGAATAAAGATCATTTAGCATAATAAACATTAAATCACGCGTTTTCATTCGAAATTTATCTAAATTTAAAGTAATCTGTCCTGATCCTTTTAACCAATAGATTAATTTTATATTCGATTCCTTTTGCCTACTTATCTTTATATTTTTTAAAAGCTTTACCGAAAAGTTATTAATCATACATATGTCCTCTCACTTTATAATATATAAAGACACGACATAAATAGAAATCAAGTTATCTTCCCCTTATAACTCACTTTCCTATCAACAATTACATAATACGAGGTATCATTTAATCGTTCTTCATCGAATGTCTATCTTCATATATAATTGTATGTTTTATTTCGGTACTACCAGTAGCAAACTTTTGACTAATTATATCACTTTATTATCTTATTTTTAGTTTATTTTATATATAGCGTCCTTAAAGTATCATTTTTCATACAAATAATATCCATTTTTTCATATTTCTTCTTAAACTAAGCCGTTCAATAAACAAACATTCATTAATATAATGTTAAAATACAGTTCAAAAATTATAAAATTTATTATTTTTATAGAAAAATAAATTTTGCTATTTTTTTACAGTAAGATTACAGCGAAATGAGTTTTCTTTTAATAAAGACTTTTGAAAACTGGTATGACAGTATTTTAAAATGTTACAAAAAATTTCAATGAATGTTTGTGTAGCTAATATATATTAGCAAAAAATTACAAAACGGTAACAACGCCCACAAATCTACTTTTTTCTGCTAAAGTATTTCTTGTCGAAAAGAAACAAACTAACCACTGGACTTAAAGTCAACCAATGACTATTAAATAAATAAATAAAAATTAATTTAATTCTCAGGAGGATATTTAAAAATGAAAAAAATCGCTACAGCTACAATCGCTACTGCAGGAGTTGCTACTATCGCTATCGCTGGACATGGTCACGAAGCTCAAGCAGCTGAACAAGGTTACAATCCAAACGATCCAACTTCATACAGCTACTCTTACACTATCGACCAACAAGGTAATTATCATTACACTTGGAAAGGTAACTGGAGCCCAGATCGTTTAAATCATTCTAACCAAACTTATACTTCAAATAACAACAATAATAATTCTAATTACTATAATTACAACTATAACTACAACTATAATTACAGCTACAACAATAACAATAACAGCAGTAACTACAACTACAATAGCTACAATCACTATGCAAACAATAACTATAGCCGTACTAGCACTCAATCTTATAATGCAGGTACTCAAACTGCTGGAAATACAACTACTAGTTACTCAACTTCAAATAGTAACGTTAAAGTAACTACTACAGCTGCACCATCATCTAACGGAGTTTCAATTTCTAACTCTGCAAGTTCTGGTAGCAACTTATACACTTCAGGTCAATGTACTTACTACGTATATAACAGAGTAGGCGGTAAAATCGGTTCAACTTGGGGCAATGCTAATAACTGGGCAAGTGCCGCTTCTGCAGCTGGTTACACTGTAAACAACACACCTTCTACAGGTGCAATTATGCAATCTACTGCAGGTGCTTACGGTCACGTTGCTTACGTTGAAAGTGTTGGTAACGACGGTTCAGTAACTGTATCTGAAATGAACTATGGTTACGGTCCTGGTGTTGTAACTTCACGTACATTATCAGCTAGCCAAGCTGCTGCATACAGCTACATTCACTAATTTTAAATATATAAATTAAAGGATTGTCACTCTCGACAATCCTTTTTTTATGCTGAAAAAAGAGGTTAAGCAGAAACTCATATAAGTCTCTGCTTAACCTCTTTCATTTCACATATAACAATAATTCTAATTCATTTGAGTTGTTTCACGTTCATGGATTCAATTCTCGCTACAAAAATTGAATCCACTACTTTCTTATACTTTGAGGATATTGTTAGCTAAAACAAATGTAATAGATACCATCGCTACAAAATATCTATGTACTGTTCTAACATATTTATTTATATCCGTTATATAAGAATTTAAACATTTTATTTACGAATTATTTACATTTTCACTCGAACTTTTTTTACGAATACCTATACCAGTGAAACCATAAATAATTGCTAAAACAGCACATAAATAACATGGCACTGTCCATATGAAGAATTGATCAACTGAAACCCCTAGTTGTTGAGCATAGTATATGCCTGATGTTCCCCAAGGTATTAATGGTAACACCATAGTACTTGAATCTTCTAATGTTCTTGATAAATTACTTCTATCCAAATTCATATCTTCAAACATGTCTTTCATCAACACGCCGACCATAATGATAACGATAGAAGCTACCCCTGCAGCGAACACCATCATTAAACAACATACAACAGTAATCAATATTAATGTACCGACTGATTTTACGCCTTTAGCTACAGTTTGTAACATAACGTCTAAACAACCTGATTTTTCTACAATACCTGCAAATGCGTAACCACAGAAGATGGTAACAATGATTTCTGTCATACTCATCATTCCACCCTGTTCCATTAAGGTCTTAGCATTTTCAGAAAAGTGGCTCATACCAGTCATTTCAGGTTTGAAACCATCAAATGTTGCTTTAAAACCATCAACAATATTGAAATGATTATTCAATGTGCCTACGATAAGCGCACTTAAACTAGAAGCTAGCATTGACGGTACCGTAGAAACTTTACATAGTAAGGCTATTATAATGACTATTAACGGCACCCAAACCCAAATATTAATATTATAGGCTGTTGAGAGTTCATTTAATAATGCCTTAATTTGTTTAGAATTAGCGCTACTTTTAGAATTTAAACCTGCGAAAAACCATACAATCATACCGATAATTGAAGCCGGAATGGTAGTCC
This sequence comes from Staphylococcus petrasii, assembly GCF_002902565.1. Classification (GTDB taxonomy): domain Bacteria; phylum Bacillota; class Bacilli; order Staphylococcales; family Staphylococcaceae; genus Staphylococcus; species Staphylococcus petrasii. Next base: position 3,958 of record NZ_PPRC01000033.1, read on the forward strand.
ACATCATTGCTCTAATATGAGAAAAGATATTAACCTTAGTGACTAATGCAGCTAAGTTTGTAGTGTCTGATAGTGGTGACATTTTATCACCAAATACAGCACCGGCAATAATTGCGCCTGCTGCCATTCCCAAATTCATATCTAATTGACCAGCAATTGAGATTAAAGCGATACCAGCTGTTGAAGCTGAACCCCATGCTGTCCCTGTAGCAACACTACAAATTGCTGAAATAATAAATGCAGATACTAAGAAATAGTTAGGATTAAGAAATTTCAAACCATAATAGATTAACGCTGGAACTGTACCTGAATACATCCAACTCCCTACGATGATCCCAACTGCTAAAATGATAAAAATGGCAGGCATCGCAGTAGTTAATCTATGAGTAATCCCTTCTTCTAAATCATCCCATCTAAGTCCTACTCTAAAAGCGATTAATGCAGCATAGGCTGAAGATATTAATAATAAAACTTGAATAGGTATATCAAATATAATAAAGCCTGTGGTTACAACAATCACCATTACAATAATTGTAGATATTGCTTCAAAAAATGTTGGTTTTCTTTTCATAATCATCCCCCTTAATTATTTTTTTAAAACCTCTTTTCTGTTTGATTTCAATCTATTCACTTCCACTTTTGTACTATTCTAGTCCAAGTTTATCTAAACCTAATTCTTCTACAGTCAATCCTTCATTAAAGAAATCTCTTTCTAAAATGGTAGAAGCAATCATAATAACGGCATCAATATTAGGCGTATCTACATCAATAGCACGTCCTAAACTTGACCATACAACAAGACCATACGCTATATCCTCAGTTAGGTAGCGATTTTGTACTGAATTTGGTCCTGGAATTTGAGAGAATACTGGGCTTGTGTTAAATAAACGATTTAACGGTTCATCTTCATCTTTTCTTTCTAAATAACCACGTTGAATACGTGCTTCTTTTGCAGTTAATAATTCGAAACCTAATTTACGCCCTAATGTTAAACGTTCTAATTCAATTGCATGTAATAATCTAACCGTATGTTTAGTAATACCTTCTTTATATAATGCAAATGAATCAGCATAGTCTATACGCCCTACATTAAGTAGTGTTGGTCCCGGATGTACTTCTGGGTTACCATTTTCTAAGTTAGTCTTCCATAAGTTTTCTTCTTTAACTAAGTAAGGATAAATCTGACTCACTTTTTCGAAGCTATCACTTAACTCATCTTTTTTATAAGTTGAGAAGAAGACTTTACGTACTTTAAGTGATAAATCTACACGCGCCTCTTCGAAATCTACACGTGTACCATATGTTAATGTATTAGCTTCCGCAAACTTAGGTTGCACATTAATATGACGATCTTCCAATACATTCATAAAACGAATTGAAGCCATTGCAGCAGCAATATTAAAGAAGATTAATTGATCATTTGTCACATGTTCTGCCATAATCTTCGCGTAGTATTCAATATATGAAGAAGGAATGACAACTTGAATAATTTCAGCATCTTTTAATACATATGAAATATCATCACTTATATCAGTAAATGGAATGAATTTTTCTTCTCCTTCATCGTTATAATCAAATCCGCCTTTTTCTATTGCATTGTTGAATTTTTTAATAGATGAATTTCGACAATATAATTTCACATCATGTCCTTGGTCTACCATGTCTACCGCAGCAGTAACTGCCCCGTTACCTGATCCTACAACTGCTATTTTCATTTAATAACCCTCTTTTCTTTTTATTTATTGAAAATTAAAATATGTAAAAATAACTCCTAAATGAGCCTAAAAGCTACATTCAAAAAATAAAGATGCGCATTTAGAAACGCATCTTTCATCTATATTATCGTTATATATAACCGTCTTGGAAAAATTTTAAACAAGACCATAAATTATAATTTAAAATTCACTAAAATAAAATTTAAAACTTTGTTATATTTAAAGTAAGAAATATAATTTACTTAAAAAGGAGATTTTAAATGCCAGAAAATTATAATTACCAAGCCAATCAGCAAATTATCAATGATAACAATGATGACGCACGTTTGATGTCTATGCTTATTTTCTTATTAGGATTTTTCACATCTATAATTGGACCAATTATTCTTTGGGCTATCAAACGTAATGATGCCCGTCTTATTGATCAAGCTGGTAAAAATTACTTCAACATGGTTATTTCTTATTTTATTTGGAATGTCATTATAGGTATTTTATTCATTCCTGTTTTTGCTGGTTTTGCGGTAAATAACGATACATTATCTATCTTTTTAGGATTATTAGTAGTTATTTTATTTATTGCTCTTTTTGTTCTTTCTATCCTGTATTTCATTTTCCATATAGTGGCCTGTGTGAAATATTTTGGTGGTAAAGAATATGTTGTTCCGCTTTCTATTCGATTTTTTAAATAGAATGTTATAGACCTTATTTATTACAACATTTTGTAATATTAAAAAACTCTATGTAAGTTAAAACTATTCAATTTTCATAGGAAACACGCGCTTTGTACGTTTTATTACAGCCTGTAACCTTGGACATGCTTCTATTACGAAGTTGTTCAAGGTTTTTGTATTTCATTTACGAAAGCGTGACATCGCCCATAACCTTAAAATAATCTGCTAAAGTATGTGTTGTCGTTGGGAGCGACAATTAACTATTAAATTTTAGATTTAAAGGTTCTTCAACATATCGCTAATCAACCTATTGTTGAAGACAAATTTGGGAGGACTTTTTACTATGAATAAAATTATTACTATTTCAACATTAACAGCTGGCATCGGTGTATCGGCATTAGGATTAAATGCAAACCATGCAGACGCTGCCGAATATAATCATAATCCAGCACCACAACAACACTCACAATTTGGCTACCATAATCAATCACATGGCCAATGGCATCCACAATATAATCATTATCAACCAAGTGGATATCAACAACCACAATTCCAGCAACAATCTTTCTCTAATACACAAAGCGCAGCAAATACAACGTCTAGTACTAGCAATTCATCATCAAATGACACTACTAGTAGTTCAAGTACATCTTCAACTACGACATCAACTTCAATGCAAACAACATCATCTACCTCTGGCAATTTATATACACCAGGACAATGTACTTGGTACGTTTATGATAAAGTCGGCGGTAAGATTGGCTCAACTTGGGGCAATGCGAATAACTGGGCAAGTGCCGCTCAATCAGCAGGCTATACAGTAAACAATACTCCTGCTAAAGGTGCTATTCTTCAAACGACGCAAGGAAGCATGGGACATGTGGCTTATGTAGAAAGTGTAAATAGCGATGGTTCAATCACTATTTCTGAAATGAATTATACTGGTGGTCCTTATGTAGTAGATACTCGCACAATTTCATCTAGCCAAGTAAGTTCATTTAACTACATTCATTTATCTTAAAAAATAAATATTAATAACTGATTTATAGAAAATTCAAACCTCTAGTTTGGTGCCTTGGCCCTTAAGCTAGAGGGTTGTTTTGAATTTACATATAAACTTTGAGAAAATATGTTTATTACTATTTATACTGCAAGGAGGTTATACGATGCAGTGGTTAAAAGTAATACTTGCTGGGCTAATAGAAGTAGTTTGGGTAGTTGGCTTAGATAATGCTCATAATTTCCTCACCTGGCTATTTACTTTAGTATTTTTATCTCTTAGTTTTTATTTAATGTTATCTGCTTCTAATCATTTACCAGTAGGCACAGTTTATGCCGTATTTGTCGGCATAGGAGCTGCTGGTACGGTTATTACTGACATGCTATTTTTTAATCAATCATTTTCCATAACAAAAATTGGTCTACTTATACTACTCCTTATAGGTATTATTGGTCTCAAACTTTCTACTAATGATCAGAACGAAGGAGGAATATAAGATGTCATGGATATGCTTAGTGATAGCTGGACTATTAGAAGTGTTAGGCGTCGTGTGGTTAAATGAATTTGCTCGCACAAAAAGAAAGTGGCTCATTGTCGTCATGGCCATTACATTTGTATTCAGTTTTAGCTTTCTTAAACTGGCGATGTCAACAATTCCAATGGGCACCTCATATGCAATATGGACAGGTATAGGTACTGCGGGTGGCGCTATCGTTGGGATGATTTTTTATAATGAATCTAAACACTTTATGCGTCTCTTTTTTATTTCATTAATTCTAATTTCGGTAATAGGATTAAGACTTCTCCAATAATATGTAAAATATTTAATTTGTATACGTTTTCTTCTTTTATTATACTTAAAGAGAATTATACGTTAAGGAGTGAGTTTAATGGAAAAAGTTTACATCGCTGGAGCAATTCCTGAAGTAGGATTAAATTTACTTAAAGAACATTTCGAAGTTGAAATGTATGAGGGTGAAGGGATTATAGATAAAGAAACGCTTAAAGAAGGCGTAAAAGATGCTTCTGCTCTAATCAGTATTTTATCTACTAACGTTGACCAAGAAGTGATTGATAGTGGTAAAAACCTTAAAATCATCACTAACTATGGTGCAGGTTTCAATAATGTAGATGTTGATTATGCACGTGAAAAAGATATTGATGTAACGAATACACCAAAAGCTTCTACAGCTTCAACTGCTGAATTAACTTTCGGTTTAGTACTTGCAGTAGCACGTCGTATCGTTGAAGGTGATAAATTATCACGTACTAAAGGATTCGATGGTTGGGCTCCTTTATTCTTCAGAGGACGCGAAGTTTCAGGTAAAACAATCGGTATTATTGGTCTAGGAGAAATTGGTGGTGCTGTAGCTCAACGTGCTAAAGCTTTTGATATGGATGTGCTTTATACAGGACCTCATCAAAAGAAAGAAAAAGAACGTGAAATTGGTGCTAAATATGTAGATTTAGATACCTTACTTGAGAACGCAGACTTCATTACTATCAATGCTGCGTATAATCCTGATTTACACCACATGATTGATACTGAACAGTTTAAAAAAATGAAAGAAACTGCTTATTTAATTAATGCTGGCCGTGGTCCTATTGTAAATGAAGAAGCTTTAGTTAAAGCACTAAATGATAAAGAAATCGAAGGTGCTGCTTTAGATGTGTATGAATTCGAGCCTGAAATTACTGAAGGCTTAAAATCATTAGACAATGTAGTCATCACTCCACACATCGGTAATGCTACATTCGAAGCTAGAGATATGATGTCTAAAATAGTCGCAAATGATACTATTAAAAAATTAAGCGGTGAAGAACCACAATTTATCGTTAATAAATAATTGAGATAAAGAAAAGGATTGAATCGATAGTCGTTTTAATACTATTGATTCAATCCTTTTTTACATATTATTTCTTTTTAGCTTTGTATAAGAATTTTGTTTGACCACTTACAAGACGTGTAGGCGTCATTTTCATCACACGATTTCTTACTTTAGTTGTTAAAGTACCCTCTTTTTGTGCTATATTTCCTATTTTACGTGAACGTTTAATTACTTTAGCAGTATGCTTAACACGCAATTTATCGTAACGTGCTAAAGCTTTTTCAAAATCATAAGAACTCAAACAGTTGGATAATACGATAGCATCTTCCATGGCTTGTCCAGCACCTTGGCCCATATTAGGCGTCATCGCATGGGCTGCATCTCCTAATAAAACAGTACGACCATAGACAAACGTTTTTAATGGTTTCATATCATATAAATCATTTTTAATAATATCTGTTTCACTTTGTTTATCTAAGATTTGACGTACTTCCTCAGGATAATTATTAAAATATGCTTGTAAATGTGGTTTTTCAAATGAGCGGTACTTAGGATCCTTTTCCGAAGCATTAATCGTAATAAACCAATAAGCTTGATTATTAATCATCGGCACGATTCCAACGCGGCCTCTTTGACCCCAATACTCATTTGCGCTGTCACTGTGCTTCAAGTCCGCTTCATCTACTAAACCTCTAAAGCATGTGTAACCTTGGTATAAGATTTTAGCTTCAGGTTGTACAGTCTGTCTAACTGCAGAATGTATACCATCTGCGCCAATGCACATATCAAAGGATTGGCTCGCGTGATTTGAAAAGTGAACCATCACTTGTGACTCTTCATTATCCACTTTAGTCACTTGATAATCTGTGAAAATTGTATCAGGTTGAACGTAAGTTTGAATTAACTTAATCAACGTTTGACGAGGCAACGTTACATTCAGTGTATCTTCTTTTAATTTCGCAAATGTTAATAGTTCACCTTTATCATCAAATACATTCATAGAAGTTAAATTTTGACCTGCATTTTTGATACCTTTTGCTAAATCATGGTTACCAAGTTTTTGTAAAACATTGTCCCCGATACCAATGCCAGCACTAACTTCTTGAATAGTTGATCTCTTTTCAAAAATTTTGACATCATGTCCTTGCTCTTGTAACAGTGCAGCAGCAGTGAGCCCTCCAATACCGGCACCTATAATTGCAATTTTCATTTATTTACACCTCAGAATTTAAATTCTTATTCATTTTAACATATTGCCTTATACCCTAAATATTCTCTATATAATTTAAACTTTCAATTAAATTAAAAAATGAAAGAGTACGGGCAAGCCCTTATACTCTCTCATTCTAATTTAATTATTTTTAATCTTTAGATATGTAATAATTACGTCTTATTTTATCTTTTTTAATACCAAAATGGTCATAATATTCTTTCATATACGTAGCTATTTTATCTGGCCATTCTATATCACTGGCATATTGATGTTGTCCTGGGTTCTGTGGATTCCAACGCATTTGATAGAGTGTGCGTTGTTCATTTTCGAAATAAGTAGTTTGAATAAACTTAGCTCCACCTAATATCGCTTTACGCGGTGACGTCCACTGTTGTTCTTTGGCATAACTCTTACCGGTGTGTATAGCGTCTTCATCGAAAGCTCCAATGCCGAAGAAATTATAATACTGATGATTACCATCTTTGATTCCTTGAGCAAGCTCCGATTTACCATTATTCGTTTCCACTCTTGCGTGGCTAATCAAATAAAGGATATTCACGCCATATTTATCTTGCGCTTCTATAAACGCATTGGCCTGATCTTCTAATATACCTTTCCCTTTAAGTATATGCGTTACTTCTTCTTTCGACATTGGCACGGTGTGATAAAGATCCATATATTTTAAATTATTATCATTCTTCTTAATTTGCATCGCTTGTTCCACTTCAGTATTGCTTGCTGGAGTGAAGTCACCGTTTTTATCGACTGTATTCACAAGATCTGATTGTGTTTGTTTACGCACTGCTTCTTGAAAATGATAATTGAGGTCACTTCTTAAAATATTCGTTTTATTAAAAATCAATAATACTACTAAAGCAATTAACACCAGTACTAACAATATCATAGGAAATTTTAAATGGTTATATTTCTTCATAGCTACGTTAAACTCCTGTTTAGCTTATTTAGATAAAAAGAAATAAGCGATAATTATGACAATCACTACGATTGCAAAAGATAAATTAATTACTATTTTCATACCTGTACGATCACGAAACATGACGTTAAATATGACTAAACTGATTGCTAAAGATACTGCAAACATTGAAATAGCCAAAACTAATTGCATCATAATTAAAAAAATAATTCCTAATACGATGAAGAGATTAGAAATAATTGTCATTATTTTAAGTGCTTTTGGATGAATAAGTCCTCACCCCTTTATGTAAATTCATATATAATCAACCATACCACAATTTAAGTCTTTATGGCTTATAAATAATGAAAAAGAAACCCTTATTAAGAGTTGAATACTTAGTGTATTGCTCCTAATAAGGATTTCTTATGTGTAGTTAATTAATCTTCGCCTCTAGACATACCTTTAAGTAAGTTCAACATGTAAGTTAAACTGCGGTTCATATCATCATCTTTGAGGACGCCCATTAAACTACGTACAGTCGTTTTAGCATTAGGGCTAGCTTGGTTTGCCACGTGAAGACCTTTATTTAATTTATTCAAGAATTGACTTAACTCTTGAACATTCAATTCACCTAACATGAAGACCATAGGTGCTAAATTAGTAATTAATCCAGCATATAAATCTTTGTTAAGCTCAGTCATGAATTTATTGACAATCACTTGACGGCCTCTAATTCCACCATTCATTAAATCAAGAATCTTAGCTTCATCTAAAGCTTTAACAATGCGGATTGCTTTTAAAATACTATCTTTATTTTCAGCAATTGCATCTGTTACTTCGATTAAACTTTCTTGTTTAATTTGCTCTTGTGACTTTTCTAAACGTTTGATTTTAGTAATTCTTTCAGCCATTATTTATCCACCACATTTCCTGGGAAAACATAATCTGGACGTTCCCATTTTTTCTGTACTTGGACACTATATTGCGGATGACGGTGTTTATCAACACGGAAGTTTGTTGGGTTCAATGGTGACTTACCTTTACGTGTTAATACTTCCATACGGCAACTTGTACGTTTATATGATGGTGTATCAGTATATTTATCAACATCGCTGTTTGTTAATTTATTGATAGCACCTAAGTCGCCGTTAGACATTGCATCGTTATTTAATGGAATGTAAATTTCTTTACCTTTTACGCGATCTGTAATTGTTGCAATTAATGTTGCTTCACCAGTTTCAGAAATTAATCGTATTTCAGCGCCTTCATGAATATCACGATCTTTCGCAAGCTCTGGAGAAATTTCCACGAATGCGTTAGGCATTTTGTATTTAATCATTTCTGTTTGATAAGTCATGTTACCTTCATGGAAGTGTTCAAGTAAACGACCGTTGTTCACGTGTAAGTCATATACTTCGTCTTCTTTGAAGAAGTTATCAAATGTTAATGGGAATAATTTAGCTCGACCATTATCAAAGTTAAAGCCGTTCATATACAATGTTGGTTCGTCTGTGCCGTCTGGAGCAACAGGCCATTGTAAACTATTAAAGCCTTCTAAACGATCATAACTTACACCTGAGTATGATGGTGTTAAGCGAGCAATTTCATCCATAATTTCTGATGGATGTGTATAGCCCCAATCAAAGCCCATTCTTTGAGCGATTAATTGGAAGATTTCCCAGTCTGGTTTAGAGTCGCCTAATGGTTGTAACGCTTTATTAATACGTTGAATACGTCGTTCAGTGTTAGTGAATGTACCGTCTTTTTCAAGTGATGGACTTGCTGGTAATACAACATCAGCATAAGTTGCTGTGAAAGTTAAGAACTCATCTTGTACAACTAAGAAATCTACTTTTTCTAATGCAGATTGTACGAAATTGATGTTAGAGTCTACGATACCAGTATCTTCACCGTATAAGTATAATGATTGAATTTCGCCGTTATGGATACCTTCCATCATTTGGTGATTGTCACGTCCTGGTTTAGGATTTAATTTCACACCGTATTCTTTTTCAAACTTCGCTCTTACTTCATCATCATCTACTTTTTGATAACCTGAGAATTGGTCTGGCATACTTCCCATGTCACTCGCACCTTGTACGTTATTGTGACCACGTAATGGGTATGCACCTGAACCAGGTTTTCTATAGTTACCTGTTACAAGTAATAAGTTTGAAATTGCTGTACTTGTATCACTACCGATATCTTGTTGAGTAACACCCATAGCCCAACAAATTGACATTGATTCTGCTTTAGCAGCTTCTTCAGCAAAGCTAATGATTTGTTCTTTAGGAATACCTGTTGCATCTTCAGCAAAATCCATTGTAAATAATTCTAATGATTTATAGTATTCATCAAAGTTATCTACCCAATCATTTAAGAATTGTTTGTCATGTAAATCATTATCAATGATATATTTCGTTGCAGCGCCTAACCATACTAAGTCAGTACCTGGTTTAGGTTGATAGAATGCATCAGCACGTTCAGCCATTTCATGTTTTCTTATGTCAAATACATGCATTTTTGAGCCGAATAATTTTTGACCACGTTTAATACGTGAAGCAATTACTGGATGTGCTTCAGCAGTGTTTGTACCGATTAATACTGTCATAGCTGCTCTTTCTAAATCTTCAATTGAACCTGAGTCACCACCATGACCAACAGTACGGAATAAACCTTTTGTTGCTGGTGCTTGGCAATATCTAGAACAGTTATCAACGTTGTTTGAACCAAATACTTGGCGAGAAAGTTTTTGCATTAAGTATGATTCTTCATTTGTACCTTTAGAAGAAGCGATAAATGCTAAATGTTCGCCACCGTATTCATTTTTAATACGTTTGAAGTTTGATTCAATGACATCAAGTGCTTCATCCCATTCTACTTCATGGAATTCGCCATCTTTTCTAACAAGAGGTTTTGTTAAACGTTGATCTGAATTGATGTGACCCCAAGAGAATTTACCTTTAACACATGTTGCAATTTTGTTTGCCGGTGAATCGTGTGATGGTTGCATTTTTAAGATTTCTCTATCTTTAGTCCATACATCAAATGAGCAACCTACACCGCAATATGTACAAACTGTTTTCGTTTTCTTAATGCGTTCTTTACGCATTTCTGCTTCTGAATCTGAAACTGCGAATAATAAACCATCGCCTGGTTCAGCTTTCTTAGTTAAGTCAATCATAGCTGCTAATGAACCTGGTTCAGTATCAGTCATATAACCTGCATTACCTTCCATATTAACTTCCATCATTGCGTTACATGGACAAACTGTTGCACATTGACCACAAGATACACATGATGATTCATTAATAGGTACGTCATTATCCCAAATTACACGAGGATGTTCACGATCCCAGTCGATTGAAATTGTTTCGTTAACTTCGATGTCTTGACATGCTTCGACACAACGTCCACATAAGATACATTGGTCTGGATCATAACGATAGAATGGACCGTAATCTTTTTCATAAGGTTTTTCTTTATATTCATATGATTGTTCTTGTAAGCCCCATGCGTCCATCGCATTATGAATTTCACAGTCGCCATTGTTGTAATCACATACTGTACAGTACAACATGTGTTTCTCTAAAATTCTGTCTAACGCTTCTTTTTGACTTGCTTTCACATCATTATTTTGAGTATTAACCGTCATAGGACGATCTACAACCGTACTACACGCACGTTCAATCTTGCCGTCGATTTCAACCATACATGTATCACATGTTTGAATTGGTCCCATCGATTCGTTATAGCAAATTGAAGGTACGAAAGTATCACGAGATTTAATGAATTCGAGCAAATTTGTTCCAGGTTCCACAAGATAATCTATACCGTCAAGCGTCAAGATTAAATGTTCTTGCATACTTTCCACCCCATCTATATTTTTTACCGTAAAATTATCTAATTAAAAAATATTCCATTCCAATACCCCACATATATTGAACATAGAATTACTTTAATTGTATAACTTATTGTGAATAATGTTAATAGTTTCATAAATTTTTTTAATATTTAAAGTTTTAAAACATAAGAATAAGTATGTTTAATAACTTATTGTATTGTTCTTTTTTTGCAGAATTACAAACTACATTTTCAAAAAAAGTTAAAAAA
>NZ_PPRC01000034.1 GCF_002902565.1 Staphylococcus petrasii
CATCTAAGATTATGCTATTACATGACTTTTAAAAAATATCTTTTAAATTAAGGAGGTCGAATAGATGAATGTTAAATCTATAGGCATTGTAGTTACGTTAGTCTTAACAATGTTTATGGCTGCGATTGAAAGTTCAATTATTTCATTAGCTATGCCAACAATACGTAAAGACTTACATGCAGGGCCTGAAATATCTTTAGTATTCACTGTTTATTTTATCGCTTTAGTAGTTGCGAATCCTATTGTAGGTGAACTATTAACTCGATTTAAAATTTTATATATTGCAATGGTAGGGTTACTTTTATTTGGTATTGGTAGTTTAATGTCAGGTATGAGTGGCACATTTTATATGCTTATTGCTTCAAGAGCTATTCAAGGCATTGGCGCAGGGGTCATGATGTCATTAACACAAATCGTTCCGAAACTCGCTTTTGAAATTCCTTTTCGTTATAAAATTATGGGCATCGTAGGTAGTGTATGGGGTATTTCTAGTATTATTGGTCCCTTACTTGGAGGAGGTATTTTAGAATTTGCGACATGGCATTGGTTATTCTTTATCAATATCCCAATTGCAATCATCGCCATTATTTTAGCATTCCTTACATTTCACTTTTCAGAAGAAACAGAAGTACAAGCAGGTCGCTTTGATGTGAAAGGCTTATCTCTCTTCTATATCTTTATTGGTTTATTAATGTTTAGTATTTTAAATAAATCAATGCTTACTTTAAATTTAGTAGCCTTTATTTTAGCTATTATTGTAGCCGTCATGTTATTTAAATTTGAAAATAAAACTGCACATCCATTTATCCCTATAGCTGAATTTAATCGTTCAGTATCTTTAGTATTTATTACTGATTTACTAACTGCGGTATGTTTAATGGGGTATAACTTATATATTCCTGTTTATCTTCAAGATCATTTGAATTTATCTCCATTACAAAGTGTTTTAGTCATCTTCCCTTTATCAGTAGCATGGCTTACTTTAAATTTTAATTTAGCTAGAATTGAAGCTAAATTATCTAGAAAAGCATTATATATAGGAGCTTTCACTTTATTATTAGTGAGTAGTATCATTTTAATCTTTGGTTCAAATGCTCCACTTCTAATAGCGGGAACAGTTATATTAGCAGGTTTAAGCTTTGGATTTGTTTATACAAAAGACAGCGTCATCGTACAAGAAGAAACAAGTTCGAATCATATGAAGAAAATGATGTCGTTTTACGCGTTAACTAAAAATTTAGGTTCATCTATTGGCTCTACAATAATGGGTTATTTATACGCTATGTCTACCGGATTATTAGATGGTAATTTACACAACATACTTGGTGCAGTGTCATTGGTATCAATAGTCTTAATTATTATTTGGACTACATTGTATAAAAATAATCCACAAAGTGCACAATAATGCGTATAAATGTTAATTTGAAAACACTTATTATTTAATATCGGGCAACCAGTGAATTCGTTCAATCTGAATTAATCACTGGTTGCTTTTTTATTTTGCAATCATGATCCTTAAGTAAGAAAATGAATTACTTTAACGTAGAATTAATTTACTTGGGTAAGTGTTATATACCGTTAGTTTAAACTCTTTAAATTTTATATTGACTATCATAAGTGATAAAATATGCGTGTAAAACTAAAATAGGAGGGCAATATTAATGCGTTTTTTAAAAAATAAATTTAATAATATTGTTGTGACAATTGTTGTCCTCGCTATATTTATAATTTCAGGTGGAATATTTTTAACGTTTCTAGGATTTGGTTTATTTGGGATAAGTCGAATCCTTATTTTTTTAAAGTTAGGGTATTTCACATATAATAAGAGCTTTTTTGACAACTTGCTCTATTATGGTAGTTACATCGTTTTTGGCTATTTTATTTTATTTGCGATTGAACATTTGATGGATTATTTTAGAAAACAATTACCAAATAATCCATATTTTAACGGTGCAACTTACCACTTGATTTCATATGTTGTTACTACAGTGATGTTCTACTTTATTATTCATGTACATTACGTATATATAAAAATTGAATTTTGGGTAATTGCAGTCATTATCGGCTTACTATATATTTTTAAAATTATATTTTATCCAGATAGTGAAAATTTAAATGAAAATAAATAGATATAAGCATTTAATTTGCGGAGAGAAAGAATGTTTGTTTGAATATTTAAGCACTGATTAAGTAAAAGGAGATTATTAGCAATGGCAAATATTGAAATATCGAAGCATAAAAGAAATTTAATCGTTGCCGTTATGCTCTTAAGTGCATTTATAGCCATTTTAAATCAAACACTATTAAATACGGCGTTACCTCATATTATGAGAGAATTGCACACTTCTGAGAACACAGCGCAATGGTTAGTGACAGGCTTTATGCTAGTTAACGGAACGATGATTCCTTTAACAGCATATTTAATGGATAGAGTTAAAACCAAACCACTTTATTTAGTTTCAATGGGAACGTTCTTAGTTGGTTCTATTATTGCAGCGATTGCGCCTAACTTCGGCACATTAATGGTTGCTAGAGTGATTCAAGCGATGGGCGCTGGTATTATTATGCCTCTTATGCAATTCACATTATTTACGTTATTCTCAAAAGAAAAACGTGGCTTCGCAATGGGACTTGCAGGTTTAGTTATTCAATTTGCTCCAGCAATTGGTCCTACATTTTCAGGATTAATCATTGATCATACAAGTTGGAGAGTACCCTTTATAGTAGTTGTCGGAATTTCTTTAGTTGGATATATCTTCGGCGCGATTTCCTTATCAAGTTATAATGAAACAAAACAAACAGAATTGGATAAACGTTCTGTAGTCTATTCAACATTAGGCTTTGGATTAATGCTATATGCCTTTAGTAGTGCAGGGAATATAGGTTTTACAAATCCAATTGTAATTATTTCATTTATCGTAGGTATTATTATCGTAGGTATATTTATAAGAAGACAATTAACGATTTCTAACCCTTTATTAAATTTATGGGTGTTTAGAAGTAAAATATTTACATTTAGTACTATCACTTCAATGATTGTAATGATGTCGATGGTTGGTCCGGCCTTACTTATTCCATTATTTGTACAAGATGGTTTAGGTCTTTCAGCATTTATGTCCGGCATGGTTATTATGCCAGGCGCATTATTAAATGGATTAATGTCAATTTATACCGGCAAAATTTATGATAAATATGGACCAAGAATATTAATATTAACTGGATTTACTATATTAACTATTACTACAATTTTCTTAGCTTTCTTAAAATACGATACCTCATATACTTTATTAGTTATTGTGTATGCTATAAGAATGTTTGCTGTATCACTTTTAATGATGCCTATTAATACAGCAGGTATTAATGCTTTGGAAAATAAAGACATCTCACATGGTACTGCAATTATGAACTTTGGTCGTGTGATGGCAGGTTCATTAGGTACAGCATTAATGGTTACATTTATGAGTATGGGCGCTAAATTATTAAGCCCTGATTCAACTCAACATGTAAGTAAAGAAATACTTCAACGTCAAAGCGTTGCAGCAGGTGTCGATTTATCATTTGCTATTGTTTCTGTATTAGTAATAATAGGATTTGTATTCGCATTATTTATTAAAGAAGATAGACATCCTTCACAAAAAAATAAAAACACACGTGATTTATAATGTTTTGATTAAAGAAGTTAGTATGAAATAATGAGCTAACTTCTTTTTTTGTTTAATTAAAAATAATATACTAAATAAGATAGTCACAAGGTATGTGCATATTTGTTAAAATATACATATAAAGAATGCTAAGGGGGATTTACATTGTTAACGGTAGATCAAGTAAAAGAAATAGTTGGAGAATTAAAAGATCCAATTATCGATGTGCCTCTTAAAGAAACAGATGGTATTGTCGAAGTTAAAACAAAAGAAGAAATTGAACATGTAAGTGTTAAAGTTGCGATTGCCCAATTAGGAGGACAACCACAATTAGATTTACAAATGGCAATTGTTAAAGCACTTAAAGAAAATGGAGCAAACACAGTAGGTATACGTTTCGAAGAACTACCTGCTGATAAAGTTGAACAATATACAGGTAAAAAGAAAGAACAACCTAAAACAATTGAAGGATTATTATCAAAAGATAATCCAGTTGAGTTTATAGCTATTGCCTCTGGTAAAGGCGGCGTAGGTAAATCAACAGTTGCTGTTAACTTAGCAGTTGCTTTAGCTCGTGAAGGCAAAAGAGTAGGTTTAGTTGATGCTGATATTTATGGTTTCAGTGTTCCTGATATGATGGGCATTGATGAGAAACCAGGCGTTGAAGGTAAAACAATTATTCCAGTAGAACGCCACGGAGTAAAAGTAATTTCTATGGCTTTCTTTGTAGAAGAGAATGCGCCAGTGATTTGGCGTGGTCCAATGTTAGGTAAAATGTTGACGAATTTCTTTGTAGAAGTTAAGTGGGGAGAACTTGATTATTTATTACTTGATTTACCTCCAGGAACAGGAGATGTAGCATTAGATGTTCATTCAATGTTACCAAGTAGTAAAGAGATTATTGTAACAACACCTCATCCAACAGCAGCATTTGTTGCAGCAAGAGCTGGTGCTATGGCTAAACATACTGAACATTCAATTTTAGGTGTAATTGAGAATATGAGTTACTTTGAAAGTAAAGAAACTGGCAACAAAGAATATGTATTTGGAAAAGGCGGAGGCCGCAAATTAGCTGATGAATTAAATACGCAACTATTAGGAGAGTTACCTCTAGAACAGCCTACTTGGAATCCAGTAGACTTTTCTCCATCTATTTATCAAGAAGATGATCGTTTAGGTAAAATCTATAAACAAATAGCTCAAAAAGTAATTGCATCTACTATTAAGAAATAAAAACTAAAAAAGTGTAATATAAACGCATAAAATATTAGATTTTATGCGTTTTTTCTATTGCAATTTTTTAAAAACCTGGTAGAATAATTTTTTGTGAGCAACAGAAGTACAACAGTTGTTCAACAACAAAAAAATATTTTAAATTGTTATTGACTTACATCTTTCAATTTGATAAGATATAAAAGTCGTCAAAAAGAATGTAAATTCTATTAAGAGTTTGTTAAAAAGGTGTAAAACTTACCATTGCAAAGCTCGAAATGATGATTTAAAATAATAAAAGTAATCAAAAAAGTTATTGACTTTTAAAAATAAAAGTTATATAATAAAAGAGATTGTTTTTAAAATGAACATTGAAAACTGAATGACAATATGTCAACGTTAATTCCAATAAATGTAACTTTAAGTTACAAACACTATTTAGTTTTATGAGCTAAT
>NZ_PPRC01000035.1 GCF_002902565.1 Staphylococcus petrasii
GGGGGGACGCAGTAGGATAGGCGAAGCGTGCTGTTGGAGTGCACGTCTAAGCAGTGAGATTGAGTGTTAGGCAAATCCGGCACTCTTAAGATTGAGCTGTGATGGGGAGAGGAAATTGTTTCCTCGAGTCGTTGATTTCACACTGCCGAGAAAAGCCTCTAGATAGATAATAGGTGCCCGTACCGCAAACCGACACAGGTAGTCAAGATGAGAATTCTAAGGTGAGCGAGCGAACTCTCGTTAAGGAACTCGGCAAAATGACCCCGTAACTTCGGGAGAAGGGGTGCTCTTTAGGGTGCAAGCCCAGAAGAGCCGCAGTGAATAGGCCCAAGCGACTGTTTATCAAAAACACAGGTCTCTGCTAAACCGTAAGGTGATGTATAGGGGCTGACGCCTGCCCGGTGCTGGAAGGTTAAGAGGAGTGGTTAGCTTCTGCGAAGCTACGAATCGAAGCCCCAGTAAACGGCGGCCGTAACTATAACGGTCCTAAGGTAGCGAAATTCCTTGTCGGGTAAGTTCCGACCCGCACGAAAGGCGTAACGATTTGGGCACTGTCTCAACGAGAGACTCGGTGAAATCATAGTACCTGTGAAGATGCAGGTTACCCGCGACAGGACGGAAAGACCCCGTGGAGCTTTACTGTAGCCTGATATTGAAATTCGGCACAGCTTGTACAGGATAGGTAGGAGCCTTTGAAGCGTGAGCGCTAGCTTACGTGGAGGCGCTGGTGGGATACTACCCTAGCTGTGTTGGCTTTCTAACCCGCACCACTTATCGTGGTGGGAGACAGTGTCAGGCGGGCAGTTTGACTGGGGCGGTCGCCTCCTAAAAGGTAACGGAGGCGCTCAAAGGTTCCCTCAGAATGGTTGGAAATCATTCATAGAGTGTAAAGGCATAAGGGAGCTTGACTGCGAGACCTACAAGTCGAGCAGGGTCGAAAGACGGACTTAGTGATCCGGTGGTTCCGCATGGAAGGGCCATCGCTCAACGGATAAAAGCTACCCCGGGGATAACAGGCTTATCTCCCCCAAGAGTTCACATCGACGGGGAGGTTTGGCACCTCGATGTCGGCTCATCGCATCCTGGGGCTGTAGTCGGTCCCAAGGGTTGGGCTGTTCGCCCATTAAAGCGGTACGCGAGCTGGGTTCAGAACGTCGTGAGACAGTTCGGTCCCTATCCGTCGTGGGCGTAGGAAATTTGAGAGGAGCTGTCCTTAGTACGAGAGGACCGGGATGGACATACCTCTGGTGTACCAGTTGTCGTGCCAACGGCATAGCTGGGTAGCTATGTATGGACGGGATAAGTGCTGAAAGCATCTAAGCATGAAGCCCCCCTCAAGATGAGATTTCCCAACTTCGGTTATAAGATCCCTCAAAGATGATGAGGTTAATAGGTTCGAGGTGGAAGCGTGGTGACACGTGGAGCTGACGAATACTAATCGATCGAAGACTTAATCAATTTT
>NZ_PPRC01000036.1 GCF_002902565.1 Staphylococcus petrasii
CAAGTTTTGCGAAGCAAAATCATTACTTACTATCTAGTTTTGAATGTATAATCATTCACTTGTCTGGTGACAATGGCAAGGAGGTCACACCTGTTCTCATGCCGAACACAGAAGTTAAGCTCCTTAGCGCCGATGGTAGTTGGATTTACGTTCCGCTAGAGTAGGACGTTGCCAGGCAATACTGAGACCGTAAGGTCTCTTTTTTTATGTCTAAAATTAAAGTTATAGAACATGTTTACGTATATTTAGCTTTACGAAGAGAAAGCGATTGAAGCTGATGAAAGGATTAAGCACAAATTAGAACTTAAAATGATTGGCACTTAATCCTTCTTTTTATCTTATAGAGTTAACGCTTTTATTAGTACATCTGTATGTGTTTCTAATTCTTCGTTAGGTATGCCTCCAAAGCCTAATATAAACTTTGGATGTGTTTGTATAATATTGTCATAATTATAGACTTTTAATTTTAAACTTAACTGTTCAGCTTTTTCTATACACTCTTCTAACGTAAGGCCGTTCTTAACTTTAATTGTAAAATGCATGCCTGTAAGAGCACCTTCTATAAGTAGTTGATCTTTATAAGGTTCTAAGCGTTTTAGTATATAATCAAGCTTTTCTCGATATATTCTTCTCATTTTATTTAAGTGACGTTCAAAACTGCCTGAGGCCATGAAGTTAGCAATGATGTGTTGAATGTGGACAGGGACGGTATTACTTTCTTTATGACCCATATCATAATACTTTTGCAATAATTTGTTTGGGAGCACAACATAAGCGATACGACAACTTGGGAATAGAGACTTTGAAAATGTACTAATATAAATTACTTTTTTGTTTTTATCTAAACTTTGTAGGGCAGGTATAGGTTTACCATAATATCTAAATTCTGAATCGTAGTCATCTTCAATAATATAACGTTCTTCTTTTTGGTGTGCCCACTTAATCAGTTGGGTTCTTTTTTTTAAATTCATTACATAGCCAGTTGGGAATTGATGAGAAGGCGTAATATATAATATATCATTATTTGAATGAATGACTTGATTCGTATTTATGCCATCTTTTTCTACATTGGCTTGGATATAGTCACGATTTTTCTTATCTAATACTTGTTTGATAGGTGGATAACTTGGCTTTTCTATAATGAATGATGAATCTTTTAATAATTCTGTAACCATATTTAATAATTGTTCTGTAGAAGAGCCTATAATTATTTGTTTAGGGTGTGAAGATACACCACGACTATTAAATAAGTAATGAGCTATTTGTTGTCTTAAAGATAACTCTCCTTGTATGTCTCCTTTTTCTAAAAGCGCTAATTGATTATCTTCAAATACTTCTTTAGCGTATTTTCTAAATAAATGTAGAGGAAAATATTCTGCATCAATTTCAGCTAAATTAAAAGCATATTTATAATAAGACTTAATATTTTCTTCTTTGTCATTATTTATTTGATAATCGTTAGTATTAACAATAGGAAGCGCTTGGATATCTGAAACATAATAGCCTGAACGTGGTTTTGAATATATAAAACCTTCATCTAACAAAAGTTGATAGGCGTGTTCTATAGTAGTATGGCTTAATGATAAGTGCTCACTTAATTGACGTTTAGATGGAAATTTATCATTAGCTTGATATTGACCCTCGATAATTTGATTTTTTAATTTTTCATAAAGAGAAATATATAATTTTTGCTTATTAGACATATTAAACTGGCCCCTAATTTTATAAATAAATTGTACCTTTTTAAATATCAGTTTATAACTTAAAATGGATTTAATCAATCGGAAAAGGGGTAAATTATATGTCTAAAATTGTAGGATCAGATAGAGTTAAACGAGGAATGGCTGAAATGCAAAAAGGCGGCGTTATTATGGACGTTGTCAATGCAGAACAAGCTAAAATTGCGGAAGAAGCCGGCGCAGTAGCAGTTATGGCTTTAGAACGTGTTCCATCTGACATCAGAGCAGCTGGCGGGGTAGCACGTAGCGCTAATCCTAAAATTGTTGAAGAAGTTATGAATGCAGTATCTATTCCTGTTATGGCTAAAGCACGTATTGGTCATATTACTGAAGCACGTGTATTAGAAGCTATGGGTGTAGACTATATTGATGAATCAGAAGTGTTAACTCCTGCTGATGAAGAATATCATTTAAGAAAAGATCAATTCACAGTACCTTTCGTTTGTGGTTGCCGTAATTTAGGTGAAGCAGCACGTCGTATTGGTGAAGGTGCAGCAATGTTACGTACTAAAGGTGAACCGGGTACTGGTAACATCGTTGAAGCAGTAAGACATATGAGAAAAGTGAACTCTGAAGTAAGTCGTTTAGTAGTAATGAATGATGACGAAATCATGACTTACGCTAAAGAGTTAGGTGCACCATACGAAGTATTAAAACAAATTAAAGATAATGGTCGTTTACCAGTAGTTAACTTTGCGGCTGGTGGTGTAGCAACACCTCAAGATGCTGCATTAATGATGGAATTAGGAGCTGACGGTGTATTCGTTGGTTCAGGTATTTTCAAATCAGAAGATCCTGAGAAATTTGCTAAAGCAATTGTTCAAGCTACAACTCATTACCAAGATTATGAATTAATCGGTAAATTAGCAGCTGAATTAGGTACTGCTATGAAAGGTTTAGATATGAACAAAATTTCATTAGAAGAACGTATGCAAGAGCGTGGTTGGTAAGATATGAAAATAGGTGTATTAGCATTACAAGGTGCCGTGCGTGAACATATTCGACACATCGAATTAAGTGGTCACGAAGGTATTGCAGTAAAAAAGGTTGAACAATTAGATGAAATAGATGGCTTAATTCTTCCTGGTGGTGAATCTACTACTTTAAGAAGACTTATGGATCTCTATGGCTTTAAGGAAAAGTTACAACAATCTGATTTACCAATGTTTGGTACATGTGCAGGATTAATTGTTCTTGCGAAAGATGTCGAAGGTGAAACAGGATATTTGAAAAAGTTAGATATTACTGTGGAACGTAATTCATTCGGTAGACAGGTTGATAGTTTCGAAGCTGAACTTGATATTAAAGGCATTGCTGAAGATATAGATGGTGTGTTTATTCGTGCACCACATATTTCTAGCGTAGAAGATGGTGTGGAAGTATTAAGTTCTGTAGGTGACAAGATTGTTGCTGTTAAACAAGGGAAATATTTAGGGGTATCATTCCATCCAGAATTAACTGATGATTATAGAGTGACACAATACTTTATTGATCATATGGTTAAGTAATATAAATTATGAGGAGGCGCTCAAAATGAGTGCCTCCTTTTTCAAAAATAAAAACCTAGAACACTTAAGTTCTAGGTTTATTTATGCTCTATATTAAATAAAGAATCCAGCGATTGCTGCTGAGATAAATGAAACTAATGTCGCACCGAATAATAGTTTAAGACCGAAGCGGGCTACGACGTCACCTTTCTCAGAGTTAAGTGATTTAATGGCACCTGAAATGATACCGATTGAACTGAAGTTAGCGAATGATACTAAGAATACTGATGTAATACCTTTCGCATGTTCAGAGATATCTTTTAAGTGACCTAATGATTGCATTGCAACGAATTCATTAGATAATAATTTAGTTGCCATGACTGAACCTGATTGAACAGCGTCTTCCCAAGGTACACCAGCTAAGAATGCTAATGGAGCAAAGACAAATCCAATTAATGTTTGGAAATCCCATTTAATTGCGCCACCAGATACTAAACTAAAGGCACCACTTACTAAACCATTTAATAATGCGATGATAGCGATATAACCGATTAACATTGCACCAACGATAACGGCAACTTTAAATCCGTCTAAAATGTATTCCCCTAACATTTCGAAGAAGGATTGTTTCTTCGTTTCGCTTTCATCTACTAATAATTTATCGTCTTCTTCATTAACTTTATATGGATTAATAATTGAAGCGATAATGAAACCACCAAATAAGTTTAAGACAACGGCTGTTACAACATATTTAGGTTCAATCAATGTGAAGTATGCACCAATGATTGACGCTGATACTGTAGACATTGCTGAAGCTGTTAATGTGTATAAACGTTGTTTAGGTATGTAAGGTAACTGTTGTTTTAATGAAATGAACACTTCAGATTGTCCTAAAATAGCAGCGGCTACTGCATTGTAAGATTCTAAACGTCCCATACCATTAATTTTAGAAATTAAGAAACCTAACACGTTAATGATCCAAGGTAAAATTCTAGTGTATTGTAAGATACCAATTAATGCTGAAATGAATACGATTGGTAATAATACGCTAAAGAAGAATGGTGGGTTTTTAGGATCTACATATTTAAATCCACCAAATACGAAATTAACCCCTTCTGCTGCTTTTTGTAATAAATAATTAAATCCTTCTGAGATACCACCGATTACTGTAATACCTACTGTTGTTTTTAATAGAATAAACGCGAAAATAAGTTGGATAACAAGTAATATCCCAACATATTGCCAGCGGATATTTTTTCTGTCAGAGCTAAATAAAAATGCAAGTGCTAAAAAGAAAATTATCCCTATAATCCCAATAAGAATATGCATGATTCTACTCCTTTAAATTTTTACTTTACCTTATATAATACAATAAATCAGTGTAAGTAACATCATAATTTTTGAATTTATAAAAACAAATTGGTTGAAAAAGGTCAAAGATGCTCATATAATATAGTCAAAGAAGGTCAAAAGAGGTGGTAAATCATGCACAACATGTCTGACATCATAGAACAATACATTAAAAAATTATTTGAAGAAACTAATGAAGACGTGGTAGAAATTCAAAGAGCAAATATTGCTCAACGTTTCGACTGTGTGCCTTCTCAATTAAATTATGTAATTAAAACTAGATTTACAAATGAACATGGCTATGAAATAGAAAGTAAACGTGGTGGCGGAGGTTATATCCGAATCACAAAAATTGAAAATAAAGATGCAACGGGGTATATTAATCACCTAATGCAACTTATCGGTCCATCAATTTCACAACAACAAGCATATTACATTCTTGATGGTCTATTAGATAAAAATCTAATTACCGAAAGAGAAGCTCGAATGATACAAGCTGTTGTCGATCGTGAAACTTTAAAAATGGACGTTGTTGCTAGAGATATAATTAGAGCAAATATTTTAAAACGTTTGTTACCAATTATTAATTACTATTAATAGAGAAAAGCGAGGTGTCTATGTGTGCTTTGCGAAAATTGTCATTTAAATGAAGCAGAGGTTAAACTCACAGTTAAAAGTAAAGAAGGCACTTCTGAAAAGTGGGTATGTTCGATTTGTGCGCAAGGAGATAATCCATGGCAACAAAATGAACATACGTCGTCACATTCCCAGTTTCAAGATGATATAGAAGAAGCATTTGTGGTGAAACAAATTTTACAACATCTTGCTACTAAACATGGAATTAATTTTCACGAAGTGGCTTTTCAAGAAGAAAAACGATGTCCAACATGTAATATGACATTAAAAGATATAGCGCATGTAGGGAAATTTGGATGTGCCAATTGTTATTCAACATTCAAAGATGACATTATAGATATTGTGAGACGAGTACAAGGTGGACAATTTGAACATGTAGGCAAAACACCTCGCTCTTCACATAAAAAACTTGCTATAAAAAAACAGATTGAAGAAAAAACAAAATATTTAAATATATTAATAGAAGAACAAAACTTCGAAGAGGCTGCTGTGGTTAGAGATGAAATTAAAGCCTTAAGAGATGAGAGTGAGGTGGGACGTCATGAGTGATATCAATCCTTATATTAGTGAATGGATGAAAGAAACATCTGAAGCGCCTATCGTGATGTCATCACGTATTCGTTTAGCGCGTAATTTAGAAAATCATGTCCATCCATTAATGTTTCCATCTGAGCAATCAGGTTTTAGAGTGATTAATGAAGTTCAGGATGCACTGCCTGAGTTAACATTGATGAGACTAGATACGATGGATCAACAAAATAAAATGAAACTTGTGGCGAAACATCTTATTAGTCCTGAATTAATTAAACAACCTGCCTCAGCGGTATTATTAAATGAGAATGAATCAATGAGTATCATGCTTAATGAAGAAGATCATATTCGCATTCAAGCAATGGGAAGTGATTTATCATTACATGAGTTATATAAACAGGCATCTGAAATTGATGATCAACTCGATGAAAAGCTTGATATAAGCTATGACGAGCATTTAGGCTATTTAACGACTTGTCCTACTAATGTAGGTACGGGTATGAGAGCAAGTGTTATGCTTCATTTACCAGGCTTATCCATTATGAAAAGAATGAATCGTATCGCTCAAACAATTAATCGTTTTGGATTTACGATTCGAGGTATATATGGAGAAGGTTCACAAGTTTACGGACATATTTATCAAGTTTCAAATCAGCTTACACTTGGTAAAACAGAAGAAGAAATTATTGATAATTTAACAGAAGTTGTTCAACAGATTATTAATGAAGAGAAACAAATTCGTGAACGTTTAACTCAATACAATGAACTTGAAACATTAGACCGTATATACCGTTCATTAGGTATATTACAAAATAGTCGAATGATCTCAATGGAAGAAGCGTCTTATCGATTAAGTGAAGTGAAATTAGGCGTGGATTTAGGCTATCTGTCGTTAAATAATTTTAAATTTAATGAGCTGATGGTGAGCATACAATCCGCATTCTTATATAATGACGAAGATGAAACAGTATCTGTTAACCAACGAAGAGCAGATATTCTAAGAGAACATACAAAATAGGAGGTATAGAACGATATGCTATTTGGTAGATTAACTGAGCGCGCACAACGTGTGTTAGCACATGCGCAAGAAGAAGCAATCCGTTTGAACCATTCAAATATAGGTACAGAACATTTATTACTTGGTTTAATGAAAGAACCTGAAGGTATCGCAGCTAAAGTGTTAGAAAGCTTCAACATTACTGAAGATAGAGTGATTGAAGAAGTTGAGAAACTTATTGGTCACGGCCAAGAACAAACAGGTACGCTTCATTACACACCAAGAGCGAAG
Organism: Staphylococcus petrasii; assembly: GCF_002902565.1. Taxonomy (GTDB): domain Bacteria; phylum Bacillota; class Bacilli; order Staphylococcales; family Staphylococcaceae; genus Staphylococcus; species Staphylococcus petrasii. Next base: position 7,032 of record NZ_PPRC01000036.1, read on the forward strand.
AAAGTGATTGAACTTTCTATGGATGAAGCTAGAAAGTTACACCATAACTTCGTAGGTACGGAGCATATTTTATTAGGTTTAATCCGTGAAAATGAGGGCGTAGCAGCACGCGTCTTTGCCAATTTAGATTTAAATATTACAAAAGCACGCGCACAAGTAGTGAAAGCATTAGGTAGCCCAGAAATGAGCAATAAAAATGCGACAGTAAATAAATCTAATAATACGCCAACTTTAGATAGCTTAGCACGTGATTTAACGGTAATTGCTAAAGATGGAACATTAGATCCAGTTATTGGCAGAGACAAAGAAATTACACGTGTGATTGAAGTATTAAGTCGTCGTACTAAAAATAACCCAGTTTTAATTGGTGAACCTGGTGTAGGTAAAACAGCTATTGCTGAAGGTTTAGCGCAAGCTATCGTGAATAACGAAGTACCGGAAACATTAAAAAATAAACGTGTTATGTCATTAGATATGGGTACAGTTGTGGCTGGTACAAAATACCGTGGTGAATTTGAAGAACGCTTGAAAAAAGTAATGGAAGAAATTCATCAAGCAGGTAACGTTATTTTATTCATCGATGAATTACACACATTAGTAGGTGCTGGTGGAGCTGAAGGTGCTATCGATGCTTCAAACATTTTAAAACCAGCATTAGCACGTGGTGAATTACAATGCATCGGTGCTACTACATTAGATGAATATCGAAAAAATATTGAGAAAGATGCAGCATTAGAACGTCGTTTCCAACCAATTCAAGTGGATGAACCTACAGTAGAAGATACAATTGCTATTCTTAAAGGTTTACGTGATCGTTATGAAGCACATCACCGCATTAATATTTCAGATGAAGCACTTGAAGCGGCTGCAAAATTAAGTGATCGTTATGTCTCTGATCGTTTCTTACCAGACAAAGCTATCGACTTAATTGATGAAGCAAGTTCTAAAGTAAGACTAAAAAGTCATACAACACCTAATAATTTAAAAGAAATTGAACAAGAAATTGAAAAAGTGAAAAACGAAAAAGATGCTGCTGTTCATGCGCAAGAATTTGAAAACGCAGCAAACTTACGTGATAAACAAACTAAATTAGAAAAACAATATGAAGATGCTAAAAACGAATGGAAAACATCTCAAGGTGGTCAATCTACTTCATTATCTCAAGAAGATATCGCTGAAGTAATCGCTGGTTGGACTGGTATTCCATTAACTAAAATTAATGAAACAGAATCTGATCGTTTACTAAATCTTGAAGACACATTGCATCAACGTGTCATTGGACAAAACGACGCTGTCACTTCTATTAGTAAAGCAGTGCGTCGTGCTCGTGCTGGATTGAAAGATCCTAAACGTCCAATTGGTAGCTTTATCTTCTTAGGACCTACTGGTGTAGGTAAAACAGAATTAGCTCGTGCATTAGCTGAGTCAATGTTCGGTGAAGATGATGCTATGATTCGTGTTGACATGAGTGAATTCATGGAGAAACACGCAGTGAGCCGTTTAGTCGGAGCGCCTCCAGGTTATGTAGGTCACGATGATGGTGGTCAATTAACTGAAAAAGTTAGACGCAAACCTTATTCAGTTATTTTATTCGATGAAATCGAAAAAGCACATCCAGATGTGTTTAACATCTTGTTACAAGTACTTGATGATGGTCATTTAACTGATACTAAAGGACGTCAAGTTGACTTCCGTAATACAGTGATTATCATGACATCAAACGTAGGTGCACAAGAATTACAAGACCAACGTTTCGCTGGTTTCGGTGGCGGTTCTGAGGGTCATGATTACGAAACAATTCGTAAAACAATGATGAAAGAATTGAAAAATGCTTTCCGCCCAGAATTCTTAAACCGTGTTGACGATATTATCGTCTTCCACAAACTTACTAAAGACGAATTGAAAGAAATCGTAACAATGATGGTTAACAAATTAACTAAACGTCTTTCAGAACAAGATATTGATATCGTTGTAACAGATAAAGCTAAAGAGAAAATTGCTGATGAAGGATATGATCCAGAATATGGTGCACGTCCGTTAATCAGAGCTATTCAAAAAACAATTGAAGATAATTTAAGCGAATTAATCTTAGAAGGTAACAAAATCGAAGGTAAACAAGTTATCATCGACCATGATGGTAATGAATTTAAATATGATATTCGCGAGAAAAATAACGATGACGCAACTGAAGAAGAAACAACTTCTGACGTTGAAGCGTAAAATAATGTATAGATTTTAATTATGATAATACGAGGTCAAGACAAGCAATAAGTCTTGACCTCGATTTTATTCTCAACAGTGGTGTAGTTTACTCTAATTACAAATTAGATTTCTACGCCACTTATTTTTCTATCTTTACATTTGTCATTATTAATCGATACATATAAAATAGATTTGTTCATAGAAAAATCGGAGGTGCAATTTTGGCCAAAAAGAAAGTGATTTTTGAGTGTATGGCTTGTGGCTACCAAACACCTAAATGGATGGGTAAGTGTCCTAATTGTGGGGCATGGAACCAAATGGAAGAAATAGTTGAAAAAGCTGCAAACCCTAAACATGGCGTTAAAGCAAAAGAGTCTAGCGCTAAAGTACAAAAATTAAACAATATTAAACATGAAGCGACACCAAGAGTCCAAACAGAATCTAAAGAATTTAACCGTGTTTTGGGTGGCGGTATTGTAAGTGGCTCATTAGTACTTATCGGTGGCGACCCAGGTATCGGTAAATCTACGTTATTATTACAAATTTGTGCATCGCTATCACAAAAATTAAACGTACTCTACATTACAGGTGAGGAATCGCTAAATCAAACTAAATTACGTGCAGATCGTCTTGAAGAAGATTCAAGTAATTTAAATGTGTTAGCTGAAACAGATTTAGAGGTAATTCATCAAACTGTACAACAAGAACAGCCAGATATTTTAGTCGTGGATTCTATTCAAACAATATATCATCCTGAAATTAGTTCAGCTCCTGGTTCTGTGTCACAGGTGCGTGAAAGCACGCAAAGTTTAATGAATATTGCTAAACAAATGAATATTGCTACTTTTATAGTTGGACACGTGACTAAAGAAGGACAAATTGCTGGGCCACGATTATTAGAACATATGGTAGATACAGTATTGTATTTTGAAGGGGATGAACATCACGCTTACCGTATTTTACGAGCAGTTAAGAACCGTTTCGGCTCTACGAATGAAATGGGCATTTTCGAAATGAAGCAAAGTGGGCTAAAAGGTGTACAAAACCCTTCCGAAATGTTCTTAGAAGAACGTTCAACAAATGTTCCTGGCTCTACAATCGTCGCAACAATGGAAGGCACGCGACCACTACTTATTGAAGTGCAAGCTTTAGTAACGCCTACCACATTTAATAACCCAAGACGTATGGCGACTGGTATTGATCATAACCGCTTAAGTTTATTAATGGCAGTATTAGAGAAAAAGGAAAACTACCTCTTACAACAACAAGATGCTTACATCAAGGTAGCAGGTGGCGTACGTTTAACAGAGCCTGCAGTAGATTTAAGTGTGATTGTAGCTACTGCCTCAAGTTTCAAAGATAAAGCAGTAGATGGGCTAGATTGTTATATTGGTGAAGTCGGTTTAACGGGTGAAGTTAGACGTGTTTCACGTATTGAACAACGTGTGCAAGAAGCGGCGAAGTTAGGCTTTGAAAGAGTGATTATTCCTCAAACGAATATTGGCGGATGGACATTCCCAGAAGGTATTCGTGTAGTAGGAGTTTCAACCGTACATGAAGCATTAAAATATGCATTTAAAGCATAATTAAGACAGCTAAAGAGGTGAGATTTATGAAGGTATTGAAGGGTATAGTCGTGATTATCTATATCATCCTTGGTACAGCGCTTGGTATTCTGTTAATACCCGAGATACTACGTGATTTAAATATTAAAGATTATCCTATTTTAACGAATTACTATGTTGATGGCTTAATAGGCATTATAGTATTTTTCTTAATATTTGGTTTGTTTATAAATAAAGTAACTAAGACATTAAAAGATGTAGAACAATGGATTTTACAACGCAGTGCAGTCGAAATATTATTCGCAACCCTTGGTCTTATTATCGGTTTGTTCATCTCTGTGATGGCTTCTTTCATCCTAGAAATGATTGGCAACTCTATTTTAAACCATTTAGTGCCAATAATTATTACGTTGCTATTATGTTACTTAGGTTTCCAATTTGGTTTGAAAAAGCGCGACGAAATGCTTATGTTTTTGCCAGAGAATATGGCACGTTCAATGTCTAAAAACAATGTCAGTGCAGTACCTAAATTACTAGATACAAGTGCGATTATTGATGGACGTATTTTAGATGTTATCCGTTGTGGATTTATTGATGGTGAAATTCTTATACCTCAAGGCGTGATTAATGAACTTCAAGTGGTAGCCGATGCTAATGATAGTGTGAAACGTGAGAAAGGCCAACGTGGTCTGGATATTTTGAATGAATTATACGACTTGGATTATCCAACACGTGTTATCCATCCTCAAAAATCACATAGTGATATTGATGAATTATTAGTAAAATTGGCGCAATCTTATCATGCACATGTTATTACAACAGATTTTAATTTAAATAAAGTATGTCATGTACAAGGTATTAAAGCGTTAAACGTTAATGATTTATCTGAAGCGATTAAACCAAATGTGCATCAAGGTGATCGTATTAATATCTTATTAACGAAGATGGGTAAAGAACCTGGTCAAGGTGTTGGTTATCTTGATGACGGTACAATGGTGGTCGTGGATAATGCGAAGCAACTTGTTGGCAAACAAGTGGAATTAGAAGTTATCAGTTTATTACAAACGTCATCTGGACGTATCATTTTTGCTAAAAAATTAGATGATGTTAATTAGGCTAGTTAAGTGAGTTAGCTATTATAGTGTATGACTAGCATGAAACGCATGCGAGATGGTTGAAGAACCAGAATCGTTAGAGACGCATGGGTTTCATGTGGAACGCTAGCTGTTTAGGGCACTCTTTTCAAAAAATAAAAAATGCTATATACAGAGATGACGTGAGACTTATCAAAGTGTTGATTTAGTGCTACAATAGTGTAGAAATGTGACGTTTTATCTAAGTATAGAGTGGGTGAGGAAAGTTATTCGAAAACGCGTCTTTATAGATAGTTTGGGATAGCTTTTTTCTAATGGAAGAAGATGTTTCTGAGGCGACAATAGTGTGCCCTGTGGTTAGATGAACCGTGATTGATTAATGAATAATTATTAGGAGTGAATATAATGAGTGAACGTATAAGAGTTAGATATGCGCCGAGTCCAACTGGATATTTGCATATTGGTAATGCGAGAACGGCATTGTTTAACTATTTATTTGCTAAGCATTATGATGGAGATTTCGTAGTGCGTATTGAGGATACTGATAGTAAACGTAACCTTAAAGATGGTGAAGCGTCTCAATTTGAGAACTTAAAATGGTTAGGTTTAGATTGGGATGAATCAGTGGATAAAGATAATGGTTATGGTCCATATCGTCAGTCTGAACGTGGTGATATTTATAATCCATTAATTCAACAATTATTAGATGAAGATAAAGCATATAAATGTTATATGACTTCAGAAGAGCTTGAAAAAGAACGTGAAGAGCAAATTGCACGTGGTGAGATGCCTCGTTATGGTGGTAAACATGCGCATTTAACTGAAGAAGAGCGTCAACAGTTTGAAGCGGAAGGTCGTCAACCATCTATTAGATTCCGTGTGCCACAAGATAAAACTTATACGTTTAATGATATGGTTAAAGGCGAAATTTCATTTGACTCTAATAATATCGGCGACTGGGTTATCGTGAAGAAAGATGGCGTGCCAACTTATAACTTTGCTGTAGCAGTCGATGATCATTATATGGAAATTTCAGATGTTATTCGTGGTGATGACCATGTGTCTAATACGCCTAAACAATTAATGATTTATGAAGCGTTTGGTTGGGAACCACCTCGCTTTGGTCATATGTCATTAATCGTTAATGAAGAACGTAAGAAATTAAGTAAACGTGATGGTCAAATTTTACAATTCATCGAGCAATATCGTGACTTAGGTTATTTACCTGAAGCGTTATTTAACTTCATTACATTATTAGGTTGGTCTCCTGAAGGTGAAGATGAGATCTTCTCTAAAGAAGAATTTATTAAGATTTTTGATGAAAAACGTCTTTCTAAATCACCAGCAATGTTTGATAGACAAAAACTTGCTTGGGTTAACAACCAATACATGAAAGAAAAAGATAACGAAACAGTATTTGAACTTGCGTTACCTCATTTAATTAAAGCAAACTTAATTCCTGCTGAACCTAGTGAAGAAGATAAAGAATGGGGCCGTAAACTTATTGCACTTTATCAAAAAGAAATGAGTTATGCAGGCGAAATCGTTCCATTATCAGAAATGTTCTTTAAAGATATGCCTGAATTAGGTGAAGAAGAACAAGAAGTGCTTAATGGTGAACAAGTACCTGAATTAATGTCTCATTTATACAGCAAATTAGAAGCTTTAGAACCATTTGAAGCTGCAGAAATTAAGAAAACAATTAAAGAAGTTCAAAAAGAAACTGGCATTAAAGGTAAACAATTATTTATGCCAATTCGTGTAGCTGTCACAGGCCAAATGCATGGTCCTGAATTACCAAATACAATTGAAGTATTAGGTAAAGACAAAGTGTTATCACGCTTGAAAAAACACGTTTAAAACAAAGGTCTGGACAAAAGCGTTTAGGATTTGAGCAGAACCGAGCGATGAGCAAAACTGATTTCCAAAGCGGATATATCTTTGTACTTGAAATTTTACATTAAAGCTCATATGATTAGGTTACACATGAAACAAAGGATTAGTAAATATCAGATAATGTATTCAGAGAGTGTGCGGTTGCTGCGAGCACATCATTATCAATATTGAATGCACCTTTGTATTAAGTATCAATTGAATATGTAAATGAGTATGATAAAGAGGCTGTCTTGATGAATTAAAGGATGGATGGGTTATCTTTATCTAAATACAGAGTGGAACCGTGCGGTAGCGCCTCTAGCATATATGTGTTAGAGGTGCTTTTTTATTAACTAAAATTCAGATTGAGTAGTCGTAATTGTGGAATTAATTACTTTTTAAAACCGAGGGGGAGACAGTCTTGATAAAAAGAATTAGAGACGATGTGAAAATGGTATTTGAACAGGACCCAGCAGCACGTACAACATTTGAGGTTATTACAACTTATGCTGGTTTACATGCAGTATGGAGTCACTTAATTGCGCATAAATTATATAATAAAAAACGATATGTCCTTGCTAGAATCATATCTCAAGTTTCTCGCTTCTTTACAGGAATTGAAATTCATCCTGGTGCCAAAATTGGGAAATGTTTATTCATCGACCATGGTATGGGTGTTGTAATTGGAGAAACATGTACAATTGGCGACAATGTAACGATTTACCAAGGTGTTACATTAGGTGGTACGGGTAAAGAAAAAGGAAAACGTCACCCAGATATTGGCGATAATGTGTTGATTGCGGCAGGTTCAAAAATATTAGGTAATATTCAAATAGATTCTAATGTTAATATCGGAGCGAATTCAGTCGTATTACAATCTGTGCCTAGTTATACAACTGTAGTAGGTATTCCAGGCCATATTGTGAAACAAGAAGGAAAACGTATCGGTAAAACATTCGATCACCGTAATTTACCGGATCCATTATATGAACAAATTAAACAACTAGAAAAACAACTTGAAAAAGCTAAGAACGGAGAGATTAAAGATGATTACATTATATAATACATTAACGCGTCAAAAGGAGACGTTTGAGCCTATCGAACCAGGTAAGGTGAAAATGTATGTATGTGGTCCAACAGTATATAACTACATTCATATTGGTAACGCGCGTCCAGCTATTAATTATGATGTTGTACGTCGTTACTTTGAATATCAAGGCTATGAAGTCACATATGTTTCAAACTTTACGGATGTAGACGATAAATTAATTAAACGCTCACAAGAGCTTAATGAAAGTGTACCTGAAATTGCAGAGAAATATATCAAAGCATTCTATGAAGATGTCGGTGCTTTAAATGTTAAAAAGGCCACTTCAAATCCTCGAGTAATGAACCATATGGATGAAATTATTGCGTTCATCAAAGAGTTAGTAGATGAAGGATATGCGTATGAAAGCAATGGTGACGTCTACTTCAGAACACGTAAGTTTGATGGCTATGGTAAATTAAGTCACCAATCAATTGATGACTTAAAAGTAGGTGCCAGAATCGAAGCGGGTGAACAAAAAGAGGACGCCCTAGATTTCACTTTATGGAAAAAAGCAAAACCAGGTGAAATTAGTTGGGAAAGCCCATTTGGTGAAGGACGTCCAGGTTGGCATATTGAATGTTCAGTAATGGCTTACCATGAACTAGGTAAAACAATTGATATTCATGCTGGTGGTTCAGATTTACAATTCCCTCACCATGAGAATGAAATTGCACAATCTGAAGCACATAACCATGCACCTTTTGCGAACTACTGGATGCATAATGGTTTCATCAATATTGATAATGAAAAAATGAGTAAATCTTTAGGCAACTTCATTTTAGTACATGACATTATTAAAGAAGTTGATCCAGATGTACTACGTTTCTTCATGATCAGTGTGCATTATAGAAGTCCAATTAACTATAACTTAGAATTAGTTAATGCTGCGAAAAGTGGCTTAGAACGTATTCGCAATAGTTATAAATTAATTGAAGAACGTGAAGAAATTGCGACTGACATTACAGATCAGTCTGATTATATCGAACAAATTGATGCTATTTTAGAACAATTTGAAACAGTGATGAATGATGACTTTAATACTGCCAATGCTGTAACTGCTTGGTACGATTTAGCCAAACTTGCGAATAAATATGTATTAGAGAATACAACATCAACACAAGTAATTGCTCGTTTTAAAGAAGTTTATCAAATCTTTAGTGATGTTCTTGGTGTGCCACTTAAAGGTACAGACTCAGACATGTTATTAGATGAAGATATTGAAAAGCTTATCGAAGAACGTAATGAAGCACGTAAAAATAAAGACTTTGCTCGCGCTGATGAAATTAGAGATATGTTGAAAGAACAAAATATTATTTTAGAAGATACGCCTCAAGGTGTGCGCTTCAAACGTGGTTAATATGGATCCAAAATTATTAAACCCTTTAACGTTAGCGTATATGGGCGATGCGGTATTGGACCAACATGTTCGACGTTATATTGTCTTGAAATTGCAAAGTAAACCTAACCGTTTACATCAAGTATCTAAACGTTATGTTTCGGCTAAAAGTCAGGCGCAAACATTGGAAAAGTTGATTGATGCGCAATGGTTTACGGATGAGGAATTGGACATCGTTAAAAGAGGTCGCAATGCTAAAAGTTATACCAAAGCTAAAAATACAGATATACAAACATATCGCAAAAGTTCAGGCTTAGAAGCAGTCATAGGATTTTTATATTTAGATCATCAAGAAGATAGATTAGAAGCGTTGCTTGATGAAATTATTCAATTAGTAAATGAAAGGGAGTGAAATCAGTGGAAGATATCGTAATTGTTGGTAGACACGCTGTTAAAGAAGCGATTGTCTCTGGACATACCATCAATAAAATTTGGATTCAAGAAGGCATAAGAAAACAACAAATTAATGACATCTTACAAAATGCAAAAGAACAAAAATTAATTGTTCAAACAGTGCCAAAATCGAAATTAGATAATTTAGCAAATGCACCTCATCAAGGGGTAGCAGCATTAATTGCACCATACGAATATGCAGATTTCGATCAATTTATTAAAGCGCAAAAAGAAAAAGAAGGTCTATCTACAGTTATTATTTTAGATGGTCTTGAAGACCCACATAACTTAGGATCTATTTTAAGAACTGCTGATGCTAGTGGTGTCGACGGTGTCATCATACCTAAAAGACGTTCTGTTGCCTTAACTCAAACAGTGGCTAAAGCATCAACAGGTGCTATTCAACACGTGCCAGTAATGCGTGTGACTAACTTATCTAAAACAATCGATGAGTTGAAAGACAATGGTTACTGGGTAGCTGGTGCTGAAGCGGACAACGCTACTGATTATCGTGAAATGGCAGCAGACATGCCTTTAGCGATCGTGATTGGTAGTGAAGGTCAGGGTATGAGTCGATTAGTTAAAGATAAATGTGATTTCTATATTAAGATACCAATGGTTGGTCATGTTAATAGCCTTAATGCATCAGTAGCAGCCAGTTTAATGATGTATGAAGTGTATCGTAAAAGACATCAACTCGGAGACAACGCATGAAGGATAGATATTTAATTATCGATGGCTATAATATGATAGGGCAATCACAAGAATTGAGTAAGATTGCACGTGAGAATTTGCAAGAAGCACGTGAACAATTGCTTGATGCCATTGCCAATTATAATGCTGTTGTCGCAGATGAGATTGTATGTGTATTTGATGCTTACGAACAATCAGGTATTGAAAGAGAGTATATTTATCACGGTGTAAAGACAGTTTTTACGAAAGAAAAAGAAACTGCAGATAGCTATATCGAACGCTATGTTTATAATTTGTACAATAAGCATACAACGCATATCACAGTAGTAACGAGTGATATGAGTGAACAGCATGCGATATTTGGCGCAGGTGCCTATCGTGTGTCATCTAGAGAGATGTGGCGTGATTTGAAAGAAAATGCCATCACAGTTAGCAAATCTTTAGATGATTTTAGTGAAAGTAAGCCAAGAACTCGAATTTCGCTATCAAATGATGTTTTAGCAGAATTTGAAAAGATTAGACGTGGCAACCATAAAAAAGAGTAAAGTTGGCCACTTGTCATTTAATATCAGTTCTTTATACACTATGCCTAATTTAATATGAAAGGTATAGTGTATGACTCAAAATTTAAAACAACTAGAACAAGCATTCATTAACTTCCAACAAAGTCGAAATCGTCGTGAACAAGAGCAATTATTTACATTTATAGTAAGCCAGTTACACTCAAGCCTTTCAATAAAGTTTAAGCAAATGGGTGTGTCTGCTTCAGATATTGAAGATTTGATTCAAGAATTATTTATTAGAACGTATTTGTCACTACAAACTTTTGATTTTACGCTAAACATTCCATTTGAACACTATTTGAATTGTATGGTTCGCTCGCTTAGGAATGATTTTTGGAGAAAAAGATATGCAGAGGCTAATAGAAATGAATCTTTAATAAATGAATATGTTGTTAGATATAAATGGAACAAATCTTCTAACCAGACTGAAGCGTATTGCTTAACACAAGCTCAAAGCGAGCAAATACGTGAGAGTTTATTATATTTGAGTGACTTAGAAAGAAGTGTAGCGCAATTAATGTTAAGTGACTATTCTCCAACAGAGATAGCTAGAAAATTAAATATTAAAGATAAAGTAGTTTACAATAGTATTCAACGTTGTAAAATGAAAATGAGAAACTATTTAAATCAGCATTATTGTTAGCTAATTAAAGCAACGGCACTACTATGCTAGTTTGACATTTCTTGTAAAATTTATGTATAGTATACTGGTATTAAAATGAGTAAAGGTGAATTGTTGTGAAAAAAGTACCTTTAATTTGTGAAGTTTGCGGTAACAGAAATTATAATGTCCCGAAAAATGAAAATTCTGCAACGAGATTAGAATTAAAAAAATATTGTCCGAGATGTAACGCTCATACGACTCATAAAGAGTCAAAATAAGCTTGTTAATGAGTAATATTTTAGATAGATGGCTAATCAACGGTAAGTATGGAGGTAATTTTGATGGCTAAAGATAAAGGCACAGGTAAAGAAAAAGAAAGTTTCTTCCAAGGCGTTAAAAGTGAAATGGAAAAAACTAGTTGGCCTACTAAAGAAAAACTTTTCAAATATACTGTAATCGTAGTATCTACAGTAATTTTCTTCATGGTGTTTTTCTGGTTGTTAGACGTAGGTATTGGTAATTTAATTCAATTATTTAGATAAGAGTAATAATTAAAGATAAGTTTATCGACAATGTAATTTTAAGTATAAAGACTGAAAGGTTTATCTGCAGTCTGAGAGAAGGAGTGACAACATGTCTGAAGAAGTCGGCGCAAAGCGTTGGTATGCCGTGCATACGTATTCTGGATATGAAAATAAAGTTAAAAAGAATTTAGAAAAAAGAGTAGAATCAATGAATATGACAGAGCAAATTTTTAGAGTTGTCATACCTGAAGAGGAAGAAACACAAGTTAAAGATGGAAAAGCTAAAAAACAAGTTAAGAAAACATTTCCTGGTTATGTGTTAGTAGAACTAGTTATGACAGATGAGTCATGGTACGTTGTACGTAATACACCAGGCGTAACTGGTTTCGTTGGTTCAGCAGGTGCAGGTTCTAAGCCTAATCCATTACTTCCTGAAGAAATGAGATTCATCTTAAAACAAATGGGTCTTAAAGAAAAAACAATCGATGTTGAATTAGACATTGGTGAACAAGTTCGTATTAAATCTGGTCCATTCGCTAATCAAGTAGGCGAAGTACAAGAAATTGAACCTGATAAATTTAAATTGACTGTATTAGTTGATATGTTTGGTAGAGAAACACCAGTTGAAGTTGAATTTGATCAAGTTGAAAAATTATAAATTTTAATCAGAAGAAAAAAGACACTGAAAAACAAAGTCTCTTAAAAAAGATGAAATTTTACTATTGATTTTTAAGTGAGTTCAGTGTTAAAATAATGTGGTCGCGTTTTTAGAACGCTCATTTCGTCACGAAATGTTTATGAGTGGGAGGGCAAAACTGAGCCCTGTGACCACATCACGATATCAAGGAGGTGCACATCGTGGCTAAAAAAGTAGAAAAAGTAGTTAAATTACAAATTCCTGCAGGTAAAGCGAACCCAGCACCACCAGTTGGTCCAGCATTAGGTCAAGCAGGTGTGAACATTATGGGATTCTGTAAAGAATTCAACGCACGTACGCAAGAACAAGCAGGTTTAATCATTCCGGTAGAAATCAGTGTATATGAAGACCGTTCATTTACATTCATTACTAAAACTCCACCGGCTCCAGTACTACTTAAAAAAGCAGCTGGCGTAGAAAAAGGTTCTGGTGAACCTAACAAAACTAAAGTTGCTACAGTAACTAAAGATCAAGTACGTGAAATTGCACAAACTAAAATGCAAGACTTAAACGCTGCAGACGAAGAAGCAGCTATGCGTATTATCGAAGGTACTGCACGTAGTATGGGTATCACTGTACAATAATTTTTTGAACATAAAAGTTAGATTATCGAAATAAAATTAAGAGGTTGAAACAAAAATTTGCTTTAAGGACGCCGTTTACCGGCTTCTAAAGTAAAAACACTTTTGTCCAAACCTCGTTAGACGATGGCAGGTAACAGAAACGACAACCAATAATATTGTCTGTGATGAATTTTGTAAGTTTTGAAACCTTAGGGTGATTTGAAACGTTAGATATTCATCTGTTATCTGCTCTTAACTTGTGTAATACACAAGTAAGCGTGGGAGGAAATTCCGCTAAAACCACTAAAGGAGGAACAATAAATGGCTAAAAAAGGTAAAAAGTATCAAGAAGCAGCTAATAAAGTTGATCGTACTAAACACTATAGTGTTGAAGAAGCAATCAGCTTAGCTAAAGAAACAAGCATTGCTAACTTTGACGCATCAGTTGAAGTAGCTTTCCGTTTAGGAATTGATACACGTAAAAATGACCAACAAATCCGTGGTGCAGTAGTATTACCAAACGGTACTGGTAAATCACAACGTGTATTAGTATTTGCTAAAGGTGACAAAGTCGCTGAAGCAGAAGCAGCAGGCGCAGATTACGTAGGTGAATCTGAATATGTACAAAAAATCCAACAAGGTTGGTTCGACTTTGACGTAGTAGTAGCTACTCCAGACATGATGGGCGAAGTTGGTAAATTAGGTCGTGTATTAGGACCTAAAGGTTTAATGCCAAACCCTAAAACTGGTACAGTAACTATGGACGTTAAAAAAGCTGTTGAAGAAATCAAAGCTGGTAAAGTTGAATACCGTGCTGAAAAAGCAGGTATCGTACATGCTTCAATAGGT
>NZ_PPRC01000037.1 GCF_002902565.1 Staphylococcus petrasii
GGGTACAGTTTCAGCCAGAAATGCCTCACAGATAAATCTGTGGGAATTTCTAAGGTCTTCAACTTGTACTGTTCCCTCGGGCGTCACACAACGTCATTCGTTGGCCATCATCAGAACTACTTACGTAAGAGTGTAAGTAGTTGTGTACATTAAACTTTTAGTTTAGAAATTTCATCACCAATTTTCATTATTTATTTAAGAATTAATTACTTAAGTATGTTAGTACTTAGGTTCCTCAAGAATCATCCAAGTCTTTTCATTATTTATTTTGGATTTTTACTTAGATATTTAAGAAGTTAAAAGTATTGTCTTATCTTTTCATATTTTACTGCTACTAAAATATGAAGAGTATATGAGTTTATGTTAATCTACCAAAACCTATATAAACTTAAATTGCTACTTTGGGCGCTAGTGTTATCACTAGCGTCTTTTTTGTTTGGGGAATTTTAAGATTATCAATAGGGGTAAAAAAGTGTAAAATGGTGATAATACTCTAGTTTATTTTGAAGGGATGAGGAGCAACATGGCGTTAATGACTATTAATTATAAATCTCCGACGATTGGGATGAATCAGTCGTTTGTGGCGATTATTCCTGAGGATGAAAGCTTTTTTAATCGTTCACAATCTGCGAAGCCATTAAAAACGTTATTGTTATTACATGGTTTATCGAGTGATGCGACATCATATACACGTTTTACAAGTATCGAGCGTTACGCTGAAGAACATCAATTGGCAGTAATTATGCCGAATGCGGACCATAGTGGGTATGCCAATATGGCGTATGGTCATAGTTATTATGATTATATTTTGGAAGTTTTCAATTATGCGCATCAAGTTTTTCCATTATCAACGAAGCGTGAAGACAATTTCATAGCGGGTCATTCAATGGGTGGTTATGGCACGATGAAATTCGTTTTGACACAGAGTGAGTTGTTTTCAAAGGCAGCACCATTATCAGCTGTGTTCGAGGCGCAAGGGTTAATTGATCTTGAGTGGACAGACTTCTCACCACAAGCAATCACTGGGCAAGATACAACGGTGAAAGGGACAGAATTAGATACATATCATTTAGTAGATGAAGCGGTTGAAAAGGGAGCAGATATACCGCAACTATTGATTCAATGTGGCACCGAAGATTTCCTATACGATGATAATCAACAGTTTATGAAATATTTAGATAACAAAGGTATTAAATATCAATACGAAGAAGGCCCTGGTGACCATGACTATGCCTTCTGGGATAAAGCGATTAAGCGCACAATCGAATGGTTAGTAGAAGGATAATGCTATAAAATAAACCCTCTAATGTGAAACGATTTCACACTAGAGGGTTAAATTTATTTATTTAACAAATAAATTACAATCGTTACATTAACTTTTTGAGATAATAGGGCTTAGGGATGATTTCAAATGGGCAAATACTTTCTATATTAATTAATGAAGATATGGATGTGTATGACATTTAATTTACGGCTATCGTCCAGATTTAATTATTGATTGTAGAAGGGAAATGTTTAATTTGAGAAAGAAAGATGGACGCAATTTCTCGTTTTTGAAGAATTGGGCAATCTTGGTAGTCGGTTTATTGGTGATAGTTTTAGTGGTTGGCCTTTTCCATAAGCAAGCGGAAGCAGTAGAGGATAGTCATCAAGGTGTGCCGCATAAAGAGGAGACGAAGCACAAGTTACCTCATCCTCTTAATCATGACAATGAGAAGGGGAAAGAGACAAATATCAATTTGGAGCCTGCTACGCCAATTAAGCCAGAGGTTCCGCACAAAGATCACTTTCGTTCTATGACTCAACTCTTTGCGAATAGTCAAGAAGGTGTCGATTGGAAGAAAGAGATTAAGAGAGCAGGCAGTAATGTCATCATTGTTGCGCCTCACGGTGGTAATATTGAAAAAGGGACAACCGAATTAACAAAAATGGTGGCGAATCATAATCATTATGACTATTATTCGTTCACAGTTTTAAACAAACAGAATCCTGAAAAGTTTCATGTGACTTCTTCACATTATAATGATCCAACATTACTTAACATGGTGAAATCAAAAGACTTTGCTGTATCAATTCATGGTGCGAAAGGGGATAAACCGGTTATTTATTTAGGTGGTTTAGATACCGAATTAAAAGAAGCGATTAAACAACAATTATTGAAACAACATTTCACAGTGAAAATCGCGCCATCTTATCTTGGTGGCGATTTGAAACAAAACTTTGTGAATCGCGATTTTAAAGATAAAGGTGTGCAATTAGAACTGACGACTGCGTTTAGAAAGTCACTTTTTACTAATGAAAATATGTCACCTAAATCTAGAGCAAATAAGAAGAACTGGTCACCAGTAATGTATAAATTCTCAGATGCATTAGACAAGGCAATTAAACAAGTGGATGATTCAGGTAAAGATAGATAATACAAAAGACTACCGGCATGGTAGTCTTTTTTGAGGTAATTAGAAAATTTATAAACTTTTTTCTACTTTAAAATAAATGATAAATAAATACCATATTGTAATAATTACCTCAATTATTAGTAAAGTATAAAAAAGATTATTTCTATTAGAAATTCCAGTTATGATTTCAAGTATTAAGGCTAAAATTCCACACGCGATTACTATAGGTAAGTACTTTAAAGTATATTTAGAGAATAAAGTTTGAGCTATTATCCAGTTTTTATCATTTTTAAATGCTTTTTTAGTACGATATCCATATAAGAAATTTCTTTCTTTTGGTGGATAATGTTTGAAGATATATCCAAAAATGCCCATCATAATGCCAAGTGGCGATAATAACATTATGTAAACTCCCTTTAAATACCGATTTTTTCTAATTATAACATTACTTACTATGTCTTTATTTATATTAAATTGAATATAAAATGTAAGTGTTTTAAAATTAATAAATAGTATTATATGAGTAAAGTTTTAAATATTGTTCTGAGTATAAAAGATGCTGTATTTCTATTTCATCAAGAAAGAGGCGTTTTCAATTGTTCAAGTATTACTTTAGTTGCATTGCTCTTTTTATAATTTTTGTGGTAATAGGCGGGATGGCATTAGCTACAGATACTAGTGAGAAAGCATCGGTTGTGGCAGTCGGGGACAATCTCATCCATCCTGTTGTGTATAATGATGCGCAACGCCAAGATGGTTCTTTCGATTTTACTCCGATGTATCAACACATTAAGAAGGACATTCAACAACCTGATTTAGCTTTTGTGAATCAAGAGTCGCCGCTTGGTGGAGATGACCGACCATTTTCAGGATTTAAGCAGTTTAATACGCCAAGTCGAATTGCCCATGACGTTGTGAATACTGGCTTTGATATAGTTAATGCTGCGAATAATCATGTGCTCGATCAAGGTGATGAGGGCGTGCATAATAATATTCAAACTTGGAAGCATTATAAAGATAAAGCGTTGTTCACTGGCGTTTTTGATTCGGAAAAGGAAGCTCAAGGTATACATACGATTACATCTAATGGTATTAAAGTGAGTGTGCTAAGTTACACATACGGTACGAATGATATGACTTCAAAATATCCTTATACAGTTAAAACATTTGATGAACAAACGATTAAACATGACGTACGCAAGGCTAAGAAAGAAAGCGATATTGTAATGGTATCGGCGCATTGGGGTAACGAGAATCACTTGCAACCGAATAAAACCCAACAAAAGTATGCACAACTCTTCGCTAATGAAGGTGTTGATGTTGTTATAGGTACACATCCCCACGTAATACAACCTATTGAATGGGTTAAAAGTCAGACATCCGATCATAAAACACTCGTGGCTTATTCGTTAGGTAATTTTCTGAATGGGCAATATGGCGGCAATGAGAATAATCAATTGTTAGGACGTATTAACTTTGATATTGTGAAAACGCCTAAAGACGCACATGTGGAACACGTGACGTGGACGAGTATGGTTAATCACTATGAGCAGGCTAATCCTTATAATAAAAACACACGTCAAAACTTCCGTATTTACAATTTAGATGATTATAATGAGCAACTTGCCCAAAAACATGGTTTACGATATGACCCGAAAAGTGAATGGAATGTTCACCATCTCCAAGATGTCACAAAACAGGTTATAGATAATCAATTTTTAAATGAAAAAAGCATGTAATATCACACACAAATCCTTCACACTAAACACAAAAAAGCTAATGTGTAAGAGATAAACTACTCTATCTCTACACATTAGCTTTTCTTCATTTAAGCATTAAATCGAACACTCACACAACGATCTTCCAATTATTTATTTTGTTCTGCGAAAGCTTTTGAGATGTCGCGTAATTTTTCTGGTGCGTCATCCCAATTCATTGTTACTTCAGTGAAATGCATTTGATCGGGTGCATCATTAATTTCGTCAAACACACGTTTCAAGTCGTTTGATGTTTTAACGTCATGCACAGCTACGTTATCTCCGCCAAATACTTTAGGTAACGCTTTGTAATCCCACATACGAATATCGTTGTAAGGCTCTTCCATACCATGGATTAAGCGTTCTACTGTGTAACCATCGTTATTGATGACAAAGATGATTGGTTTAATGTTGTGGCGAATCATTGTTGATAATTCTTGAACTGTTAATTGTAATGAGCCGTCGCCGATTAATAAGATATTACGGCGTGATGCATCGGCCATTTGTGTACCTAATGTTGATGGTAATGTGTAGCCGATTGAACCCCATAATGGTTGGCCGATAAATGACATGCCTTGAGGTAGGGCTAATTCATATGATCCGAAGAATGATGTACCTTGTTCAGCGATTAAGATGTCATCTCCGCCAATGAATTCTTGCATCATTTTGAAGTATGTCTCTTGAGTTAAAGCATCGTCAGTTAATTCATAATTGCCTTCTTCTGCTTTTTTAAAAGTAGGGAACGTACCGTCATAGTGATAATCTATATTATTTAAATCAGCTAATAAATTAGGTAACGTCACATCTTCTTCAACGATATTACCTACTTTAAAGTGACGGTGGTTAAGCATGATGACTTCATCAACATCAAACTCATATGCGAAACCTGCTGTTGCTGAGTCTGTTAATTTCGCACCAATATTTAAAATAACATCACTATTATTCACATAATCTTTAATATCTTCGTCGGCAATTTTACCATCAAAGATACCGATGTAGTGTTCATTTTCCTCATTAAAAGCACCTTTACCTAATGATAATTGTGCAACTGGAATATTAGTTTTATTTACAAATTGTGCTAATTCATCATGTAAGTGGAAACTATTAATTTCATGACCTGCGATAATGACAGGTTGTTTTGCATTATTTAATTTATCTGCCACCATATCTACGTAGCGACTTAAATCTTGTTTAGGTGTAAGTGCTACTTCATATGGATTGTCAATTTCAATTTCTTCCATTGCAACATCGATAGGTAAGTGAATGTGTACTGGACGACGTTCGCGAAGCGCCGCATTAATCACTCTAGGAATTTCGATTGTCGCGTTCTCAGGTGTAATGTACGCTTGTGCTGTAGTAATAGGTTCAAACATTTTGCGATAACTATCAAATTTGCCTTCACCAAGTGAATGGTGGACGTATTTGCCAGCATTTTCAACGGCTCTTGTAGGCGCACCAGTTAGGGCGATAACAGGCACACGTTCTGCATAAGAACCTGCGATACCGTTCACTGCACTTAATTCACCTACACCAAACGTAGTTACTAGGACGCCAAGTCCATGAATACGCGCATAACCATCTGCTGCATAACTACCATTTAATTCGTTTGTAGTACCGATCCAATCTACGCCATCATGACGCACAATGTCATCTAAGAAAGCTAAGTTGAAATCTCCAGGAACACCAAAGATTTTATCCACGCCTGCTGCATGTACTGCATCCATTAAATATTGTCCTACACGTCGTTTCATATTCATTCCACCTTTTTCTATATTTAGAATACACTTACACTATAATCCCTCTCGGAAATAAAGTCAACCAACTTGACCTTTTTAATGACCTTTTTTTGAAAATTGTTTATAATATGGATAATAATTCCCAATATAAAGGAAAGAAGTCTATGGATAGTAATAAAAGAGATTATGAACATATGTTGTTTTATTTCGCATATAAGACATTCATCACTACCGCTGATGAAATTATTGAAAAATATGACATGAGCCGACAACACCATCGGTTCCTATTTTTCATAAATAAATTACCCGGCATTACAATTAAACAATTATTGAAAACATTAGAAATTTCAAAACAAGGTTCTCATGCGACATTACGCAAGCTAAAAGAAGAAGGATTAATTATTGAACAAACCTCAGAGGAAGATCGACGCGTTAAACAGCTGTTTCCAACCCCTAAAGGAAGCAAGCTCATCGATAAGTTAAACAGAGCCCAAGATGATTTAATGCAAAGCACCTTCCAGAAAGTAGGACACGACTGGTACGCCATCATGGAAGAACTCTCTAACCGTCGCGAAGGCTTCCAAGATATTCAACACTTGAAAGATGAGGAATAAGTATTTAGACACTAGGATGTTTATTAAACGACATTCTAGTGTTTTTTTGCTTTTAATCGACATAAATAAATAGTTTGTATTATATTTCAAAAATATTGTGTAACAACTTAAAATAACTATTGTATTTTTAAAATAATTAAGTAATATTAAAAATGTAATATAAATTATTTAAAGTGATTATTGGAAGAATATTTATGAAAAAGATAAAACTAAATACGTCAATTGTAACTAATAAGTGGCTAATGGGAATAGCTACTACTGCAATCGGAGTAAGTACATTTAGTCTTTTGCAAGATCAGGCACATGCATCTGAACATAATTATCAAAAAATGCAACAAAACGCTTCATTAAATCAAAAAAATTGGGATAAAAAAACACCGAATAATCAAAGTAATAAGAATTATACATTTAAGCAAAATCATAATAGCAAGACCTCGTCATATATTAGTAAAAATGAAACTACAAAATTAGCTAATAAGCCTAAACCTAATTTAACTACACTAAAGAAACAACCTAAGCCATCACCTGCACCCGTAATGAACAAGTCAACTGTAAACACAGGTTATAAACAAACAAAACCAAATACTCAAATCATCTCTAAACCAGTACCTAGCAACAAACAAAGTTCATCATCTAAGAAAGTAATTCACTCTACAAAACCTATTAGCAAAGCCAAACCAACTACTACTAAACAAAAATCAAAAACTACTATTGTAAATAAAGCAAACATAAATAATAAAAAGCCATCTCAAAATATAGTTCTAAAACAAGCAACAAGCAAAACATCAAAAACATCAAATGTTAAGCCAAAAGTAACTTCGGCCCCTACAAAACAACAGAGTACGAAAAGCGTAAAGCAAACACAAAGTACTACATCTAAAAAAGCAGTTGTAGTTTCTAAAACAAACACTAAGCCGAAAACAACCGTGCCAACGAAACCGGCGAAAAAAGCACCAACGAAACCGATAGCTCAATCGACAGTTAAACCAAACACTCAAACTGTTACGAAACAACCAGTAACTAAAACAACAGTTTCTAAAAATGTAACACCTCCTCCTTTTGTATTAGGTGAAGTAAAACCTACAGATACCTATAGATCGATGTCTGAGTTATTTGCACATACAACTGAAGGGAAAGATTGGATAAAAGAGCGTTCTAACAGAAATAGTAACGCACTTATTATCGCGCCTCATGGAGGAAATATTGAAAAAGGAACAACCGAATTAGCTAAATCAATTGCTAATAAAGGTAACTATGATTATTATGCTTTTAATGCTATTAGAGATTATAAAAATAACGAGTTACATGTTACGTCGACAAATTATGATGACAAAGATTTAATCAATAGTAATTATAATAGAGATGTTTCTATAGCTATTCACGGTATGTCTGATGCTCAATATTACAATACCGTATTAGTGGGCGGCAGAAATTTTAGATTAATGGATCTTATTTCTCAAGAATTAAAAGGTTTGAATTACATTGTCAAAGAACCAACAGGTTATTTAGCAGGTAGGGATAAAAGAAATGTTGTTAACTTTAATAAAAATGGGATGGGGATACAATTAGAAATTACCCGTGATATTCGTAAATCATTTTTTAAAGATGGAAATGATTTAGCAAAAGCACGTAAAGATGTTAACAATTGGACTCCTGAAATGGATAATTTTGCTACAGCAATAAATAATGCGATAAAAAATTATATGAAATAACAATAAGACGAGAAACTGATATAAATTCAGCTTCTCGCCTTTAATTATGATAATTAGAATTTTTGAGCTAATTCTTTCGCTTCAGCAATTGATGCCGCTTTAATTTCTTCTGTTTTTTCAGGTTCAGCATTGTGACCTTCAATAATGATTGTTTCATATGAAGGAACGCCTAAGAATGTCATGATGTTTCTTAAGTAGCGATCGCCACTTTCAACTTCAGCAGCTGGACCTTCTGTGTAATAACCACCACGTGATTGAATGTGTAAAGCTTTTTTATCAGTTAAAAGACCTTGAGGACCTTCAGCTGTATATTTGAATGTTTTACCAGCAATTGAAATCGCATCGATATATGCTTTTAATACAGGAGGGAATGATAAATTCCACATTGGTGATACGAATACATATTTATCAGCTTCTAAAAATTCGTCTAGAATTTCGCTTAAACGATTTACTTTTTGTTGTTCGTCACTAGTTAATTCATCACCGTTACGTAATTTACCCCAACCAGTTAACACATCTTTATCAATCATAGGGATATCTTCTTTGAATAAGTCGATATGTTTTACTTCGTCGCTTGGGTGGTTTTCTTTATAAGAATCTACAAATGTTTTACCAGCAGCCATTGAATTAGATGCCAGTTCATCTAAAGGATGTGCTGTAATATATAATAATTTAGTCAAAATAGTTCTCCTCAAAAATATTTATTTCGAAATCGATATAATTAATATATTCGATTTTCAAATTATTGCAATACTTTTAGAAAAAAATCAGTCCAATGGGGTATATAATTTGCTATGCAATCTTTAAAAAAGATATTAAGTCAGTGTATAATATAGATGTATTTAGATTCATTACATATAGAAGAAATCTAATCAGTGTAGAACCTTAAAGGAGTGATAGACATGAGAGGATTATTAATTGCATTAGTTTTAGGTGTAGCTGCATATGTCGGTTTCAAGAAATATCAAAATAAAGTTAATGAAATGCCTAATATTGAATATTAAAAATAATAAGTCAAGATGTTTTCATATTGAAAATGTCTTGGCTTTTTATATTTTGTGAAATATACATAATAATTATTAAATTTAGATTAATTGAAATAAACTCAATCGAATAAAAACGTGTATAAGTTTCTCATAAGGCTAATTAATTTTATTTATATATATTGAAATAATTAATGATTTTCTTTTAAAACGACACATACTGACCGAACAATATTATATAATGACGGGAGGTACTTATCCAATCATTCCACTCGGATTAGTTGGATAAGAAAAATGGAGATTTGGTGAAATATGAAAATTTACATGATATTTACATCTGTCTCTTATACACATCT
>NZ_PPRC01000038.1 GCF_002902565.1 Staphylococcus petrasii
TAATTAACGTTATATCATTACTACTATATAGAGGATTGCAATATATGGAAATAAACTCTAATATAATTACAACTATAACGTGTACAGTATATATAATCGTATTTGTAATAATGATTATTATTTGTGTTTTTATAGCTAAAGAACTTCTTAAAACATTTAAAGAAGTATAAAAGTATTAAATTAACTTACTAAAAATACGAAGTATTGGCTGCGAGACGCTACTAGGAATAGCATAAGCATTGAGACAAAACTACAATAAAAAAAGAGTTAAATCACAACCTACAAGACTTTAAAAAAGGCTTATAAAGTGATTTAACTCTTTTCACTTATAAATAGATTGGCTCAAGCAATGCCTAGAGCAAGCGAGTAGCAACAATACGTAGTATTGTGTTTAGTAATACAAAATAACTTACTATATATTGTTTAATAAACTTATTTGTTAATTATTATTGTTAAAGTATTACAACTCCTCATATACTTTAACAATCTCTTTTGCTAAACCATCTTCCACTTTCGCATACTCTTTCAAGAATGCTTCCACACCATGATTATCAATATAATCACGCATCTCAACCGTTTCTTTATCATTCATATCATCATACTTCAATAATAACGCAGCCGCTTTAACCAAGCCCTTGCGACGTAAATTATTTTCATATAAATAAGATAAAGGCTTAATAATACGATCTTGAGGTCCAATCTTACGAATCGTACCACGTCCTACACGCGTAACCTCATCTGATAAGTTAGGATTCTCAAAACGACCAATAATCTTCTCAACATAAGCCGCTTGTTCCTCTTTACTGAAACTGAAATTATCCACGATATACTCGCTCGTTTCACCTAACACTTGACGTAAATCCGCATTAATCGCATCATCTTTAACCGCATCTAATACAGTATCTCTACCATAATACTTACCAGCATATGCTAATAACGCATGACCTGTATTAACAGTTAATAACTTACGTTCGATATAAGGTGTTAAATCATCTACATATTTAATATGATTTAACTCTTCACCGTACCATGCATCCTTTTCAACAACCCATTCAAAGAAGGGTTCAACCATAACATCTAAGATATTCTCATTCTTTTGTAAAGGAACAATACGGTCAACCGCAGAGTTTGCGAAATGAATGTTATCGCCTAATGGGCCAGTGATATCTAAGATCGCTTCTTTAAGCGTATCAGTAGCCATAATCGCATTCTCACATGCCACAATATTCACGTGATTCTCTTTCTCTTTTAAATAAGAAGCGAATGATTTCGCAATGATAGGTAGAATGTTCACGCCAACCGCAGTTGTGATAATGTCAGCTTCAAGAATCGCTTGTTTCAATTCTTCAGAAGGTTGACCACTATTAATCGCACTTACGCCAGTCACGCGAGAAGTTGTTTTATCTTCGTCCGCAAGAATAACGTTATATGCGCCTTCTTTATCTAATGCATTAATAATTTCTTCGTTAACGTCCGCAAATGTTACGTCAACATTGTTATCTGACAGGATATAGCCGATAAAGCCACGACCAATATTCCCAGCTCCGAAGTGTACAGCTTTCATTATGCGTCAGCCTCCTCGAAGACTTGTTTAATTTCTTCAGCAGATTTAGCGTTTACGATACGATCAACGTTTTCTTCTTCACTGAAAGTAATCGCAATTTTAGATAATAAATCTAAGTGCTCGCCATCTTTACCAGCAATACCTACAACAACTTTAGCTGTTTCGCCGTTCCAGTCCACACCTTCAGGAATTTGAAGTAATGTCAAACCAGAAGCTAAAACTTCACCTTTCGCTTCGTCAGTGCCGTGAGGAATTGCTAAACCATTACCCATATAAGTTGAAACCACGTTTTCACGTTCTTTCATTGCTTGGATATACGCTTCGTTTACTGCACCGCTGTTTACTAACGCACGGCCCGCTTTTTCGATTGCTTCCTCTTGGCTACCTACTGATACGTTTAAAAAGATATTGTCATTACTGAATAATTCACTCATTGTATACACTCCTAAGTTAATTGATTTTGAATTCGTTTTAAAAAGCTATCTCTCAATATGTGTTTAAGTCCTTCGGGTTTCTGCATAAAGTCATCAATTTGCTCGAGATGATGACCCAGCTCCGCAGATAATTCCCCGACCAGTTGCGCCATTTCATCACTATTTGGGATGAATAGGCTAACCATATATTTAATTTTGAAAAGGTCATTTTGAGTACTTTGCATGCCCAATTCTTGATTTAATATCGTGATTAATATCAACGGGCGTTGAATCAAGTCATCCTTCATATGTGGAATTGCCACGGGGTAGGGTTGTAATATCCAACCAGGATTCTGATTCAATTTCTCTTGCAACAGCTCAGCGAATGACGTCTGACTATTCGGTGCGATTACACCGTTCTCCTCAAGATAGTCGGCTAAATATTGATTCCAATTAGTTACATCTTTGTATTCTATTTGCATGGAGTTAAGCAATTTTAAGCCTTGCTCGATGTTCAAGATCACTTTGTCAGGGTCTTGAATCGCATGCTTCGTTTCGCTCACTTCATGTTGTTTGGCCTTATGTTCTTTTGTTTTTAAAAATGAGGCCACATACGTCACGTCAGATTCTGGTAACAGCGGATTGACTGTAATAAATGGTGTTTCAATGTCTAAATTCACAGTTGAAATAATGCCATCGTAATCCTCAAGATTTAACATACTTAAATCACTGACTGACGCTTGCGTAATCTTCTCAATTTCACTAAATGATTGTTGTAAGCGTGTAGCTAATAAACGACTTGTTCCAATACCACTACTGCATACAACTAAAACATGGAGAAGTTGGCTTGCCTGACTTTTCAAAGAACCGCCAAAATGTAGAACGATAAAGGCAATTTCACTATCCGGGAAGACTAACTCCGGCCACGTCTGATCAATGGCTTTGTGCACAATGTCAAAGAGGCGTGGATATTTGTACTTAATCATTTCCGTCAGCGGATTGTACGTTTCAATATTCGCTTCCAAACGGTTAATAGCTGGATTGATATGCAACGATAAGCCTTGCACGAGCGTCGCATATTCTTCAAATGTCTGTCCTGACAAGCGTTCCACTCGATTGACAAACGCTTGAATCTTACGGTCATCAAACTCATTATTCTCGAATACCTTAGTCGTTGTTCGACGTTTAGCACCACGCAAATGAATCGTAATGAACGTAATTTCAGCCTGATTGAAGTCGATATCGTAAATCGTCTCTAACCGTTTCGCAATTTCTGTAGCGATTTGATGTTCAAATGTATCTTTCACAGATTGATAAATCTCTTCGTTAATCGATACATATTCACCATTTTGGATACGCGCAATACTTAATACAATGTGCACCGTTAATGTCAGATAACTCGATTCTGTAAGTGAGTAGGGCAACTCATCTAAATAGTCCATTAAGATACGTTCAATCTTGAAGATACTATCGAGATCGACTAGTGCTTGCTGCGACTGGTTAAGTGATTGATAGACGAAGTGGTTCTCGATAACTGAGTAAACACTCGTACTATTTAAATTATTGACCATCAACTGACTCAAGAATTCACGTTTCTTCGACTCAGGACCATCAAGATAAACACCTTCACCACGCTTACGGTAAAGCGTTAATTGGTAACTCTTGAGGTCAGTCTCCAAGTCGTCTAACAACTTCGTCAAAGTCTGCACCGACACGCCGATTTCTTGCGCCAGGCTATACTGTTTCACCGCGTGCTTCGATTGAATTAACGCGTACAGAATAATCGCTTTCTGTTCCTCCACAGACAAATCAATCGTTTCATGTTGAGCCATTTCATTTTTTAATTCTTGAAAATGAAGGTCGTCACCGGATAGCTTAATACCTTTCTTATTCGCACGCTCAAGCGTAATGTTAAATCCCTTGAGATACGACTCAATGTCCTTTAATTCTCGATGAATAGTACGAGAGGATACACCTAAGTATTGAGCAATATCATAAATCGTGACGTATTGACCGTAATATTTGATTAACAGTTCAATAATTTCCTTTTCACGTGTGCTCATTAACATAGGCGTACCCCCTTAGAAGAAGTTGAGACAATCATATTGGATATGTCTCAATTTCTAAAATATTTAATTACGCTTTATCTTGATCTTTCTTCAAGTTATTTAATAATTCTTCATATCGTGGAGAATTTAAGAAGTTGTCCACTGAGATATGAATAGCATTTGGAACTTGTTTAATAGCACGGTCAGTTAATGTTTTTTGAGTAATAACTAATTGTGCATCTTTCGGTAATTGGTTAATTGCAGTATTTGTTACATTAACGTCTGTAACGCCTGCTTTTTTGAATTTATTACGTAACATACTTGCACCCATTGCACTTGAACCCATACCCGCATCACAAGCGAAAATAACATGGTCGACGTTACTGTAGTCGTGAGCGTCTACGTTCTCAGTGTTGTAGTTATCAAGTAAGTTCTCTTCTGAATCTTCTTCAGATGCCGCATCTTGTTTATCTTTCGCGTCTGCGTCTGATTTGTTAGCTTCGTTAGCTGCTACACCAGCTGCGCCAGTACCAGTAGTCGCACCAGTTAATTTAGAAGAAACACTAGATTTTTTACCTTTAGTAGATTCCATTTGAGCAGTAGCTGCTTCTAAATCTTGTTTAGGTTCTTTAGTGAATTTCATAATTAATGCTGCAACGATGAATGATACAAGTGCTGCTAAGAATACACCTAATACCATGTGTAAGAATTCACCTTTAGGTGCGTTTAAACAGTAAACGATGAATGAACCTGGTGAAGCTGGACTCTTGAATCCGAAGCCAGTTGCTTGGTAAGTTGCTACGCCAGTCATACCACCTAAGATTACTGCGATGAATAATAAAGGACGCATTAATACATATGGGAAGTAAATTTCATGAATACCACCTAAGAAGTGGATAATACCTGCACCATATGATGTTGCTTTGGCTGTGCCTTTTCCGAAAATCATATACGCTAATAAGATACCGATACCTGGTCCAGGGTTAGATTCAATTGCGAATAAGATTGATTGACCTGCATGAGCTGCTTGGTCTGTACCAAGTGGTGTGAATACACCGTGGTTAATAGCGTTGTTTAAGAATACGATTTTAGCTGGTTCTACGATGATACTTACTAATGGAAGTAAGTGTAAGTGAACTAAGAATTCAACTGCAACTGATAAGATGTGCATGATGAATTGCATGATTGGCGCCAAAATTTTGAAGCCAAGAATTGTCATAATGAATGCTAGAATACCTGCTGAGAAGTTGTTGAATAACATTTCAAAGCCTTGTGGTGTTCTAGGTTGGATGAATTGGTCAACTTTCTTCATTAACCAACCAACAAGTGGTCCCATAATCATTGCGCCAAGTAACATTGGTGTGTCTGGTAATGCGACGATAACACCCATAGTTGCTGTAGCGGCTACGATACCACCGCGAAGGTCGTGAACTAAGCGTCCACCACTGAATGCGATAAGTAATGGGATTAAATATGTGATCATTGGTCCTGCTAGTTGTGATAGTTCTTTGTTAGGGAACCAACCGTTATCTATGAAGATGGCTGCGATAAAGCCCCATGCGATGAATGCGCCGATGTTCGGCATGATCATACTACTAAGGAATGAACCAAAGGCTTGGACTTTACGGCCTATGCCTTTTTTCTCTTGTGTTTCTGCTTGAGCCATAAATACACCTCTTTTTTAAAATGATTAATTAATGTCTTTATTGTAATAGCGTAAAAAAGCGTCTACAACATAAAGAAAATACGACTTTGTCACAGCAAATGTGACAAGGATGTGTATAACGAGAATTATTATAAATATTCATAGTTTTATAACTTTTTCCTTGCGGAAAAGAAATTCTAAAGATGAGTTTCGCTTCACTTTAATTGAGATGCTTGCCTAGGGGGCTGGGTCGAGCCACGGTCTCGACACTCATCCTGCTCCCTCAGGCGTCACTCAATTACGTTTTCGCTCATCATCTTTAGAATTTCTTTTTTATTTATAATATGTGAGAAATAAGTTTTCGAGTTGAGAAGATTTAACAATGTGATTTTTAGGTAAATGCAATTAATGTAGAAGACTATTATTTATTCATTTTTAGTATCTAAAGGTTAGAGTGTAGTAAATAGGTTATAAAAATAATAAGAAGTTATTTAAGGAGGGGTCTTATGTCTGAGAATCAAGGTAATGGCTGTGTGAAGTGTGGACATACGGAAGTGGAAGAAGGCACATTATCGGCTACGGGTTAAGGTTTGTCTAAATTTTTAGATGTACAACATAACAACTTTAAAACAATTACTTGTAAGAACTGTGGTTATACTGAGTTTTATAAACAAGATGCGAATAATACAAGAGATATTATTGACTTATTCTTTGGTGGATAAGCGAAGTTTTGACAGTGGCTGATGAGGCCACTGTTTTTTAATGTATGCAATCAAAACTCAATTTGTAGTAAAATAACACGTTTGTTATAATTATACTTGTAATACAATATCATCTGCTAGGGGTGCTTTAATGTGCTGAAAGGAGCTTAGGCTTCAACCCTTTTTACCTGATCTAGTTAATGCTAGCGTAGGGAAGCAAGTGAGTAAATTTAGGCTAAGATGTAGTTGAACCTTAGGCACGTACACAAGTGGTTAGGTTTCATTACATTTCAATACATATAATAAATTAGTATAAATTCGCTTATTTTCTTATGCATTCAGTATCAGGCTGAATGCTTTTTTTATGAGGCTATTTATCAGTAATATTGGACACTCCTAACGTATAGGAGGTTATTTCAATGAAACAAGAATTGATTAATTTTAAAAAGAATTTTCCAGCGAGCAAACGAATCTTTAAAGTAGGAAAGGACGAAGATGTTAAAGTCCCATTTCGTGAAATTGCGTTATCAGATACGCAACTTGAAAGTAGTTCCTTTAAAAATGACCCGATTGTCGTTTATGACACAGCGGGCCCGTATCATGACGAGAACTATGAAGTGAATATCAACAGAGGTCTTCCTAAACTTAGAAGTTCATGGATTGTGGAACGTGAAGATGTTGAAGGTTACGAAGGACGCAAAATTCAATCGATAGACAATGGCTTTAAGCAAGAAGGACACAAGAATTATGTGGCGCACCCTTTTCATTATCAACCGAAACGTGCGATGAAAGATAAAGTGGTAACGCAAATGTATTATGCGAAACAAGGAATTATTACGAAAGAAATGGAATTCGTGGCGATTCGTGAACAAGTTGACCCGGAATTTGTCAGAGAAGAAATTGCGAGAGGTCGAGCGATTATTCCGAACAACATCAACCATCCAGAATCTGAGCCGATGATTATCGGTAAGAATTTCAAAGTTAAGATTAATGTGAATATCGGAAACTCCGTTGTGTCGTCATCGATTGAAGCGGAAATTGAGAAATTGGTATGGGCGATTCACTGGGGTGCAGACACGATGATGGATTTATCGACAGGTAAGAATATCCATTCTACTCGAGAATATTTGATTCGTAATTCTCCAGTTCCAGTAGGTACAGTGCCGATTTATCAAGCTTTGGAAAAGGTGAACGGTGTAGCTGAAGACTTGACTTGGGAAGTCTATCGAGACACGCTTATTGAACAAGCTGAACAAGGTGTGGACTACTTCACAATTCATGCCGGCGTATTACTTCATTACATTCCATTAACTGTTGACCGATTAACAGGAATTGTATCGCGTGGAGGATCAATTATTGCACAATGGTGTCTTGCACATCATGAAGAAAGTTTCTTATATACGCATTTTGAAGATATTTGTAAAATCTTAAACAAATATGATGTCGCTGTATCTTTAGGAGACGGCTTACGACCTGGTTCAATTTATGACGCAAACGATGAAAGCCAAATTGCAGAACTAAAAACATTAGGTGAATTAACTGAAATTGCTTGGAAACATAATGTACAAGTTATGATTGAAGGCCCGGGACATATTCCAATGCATAAAATTAAAGAGAACCAAGACTTAGCTGATTTCTATTGTAAAGAAGCACCATTCTATACATTAGGACCTTTAGTAACAGATATAGCACCAGCCTATGACCATATTACATCTGCCATTGGGGCGGCTCAGATTGCTAGTCACGGCACTGCCATGTTATGTTACGTGACACCAAAAGAACATCTCGGCTTACCGAACAAAGATGACGTTCGCGATGGAGTAGTAACATATAAAATCGCAGCACATGCAGCTGATTTAGCAAAAGGTTTACCAGGTGCGACTGTTCGAGATGATGCGATTAGTAAAGCACGTTTCGAATTCCGTTGGATAGACCAATTTAATTTATCATTAGACCCAGATCGTGCGAGAGAATATCACGATGAAACATTACCAGCAGAAGCCGCAAAAATTGCGCACTTCTGTAGTATGTGTGGCCCTAAATTCTGTTCAATGAAACTCTCACATGACATCCGTGATTCATACAAAGAACAACTAGAAGGTATGAAAGAGAAAGCTGAAGAGTTTAGAAAATCAGGCAATAAAATCTATCAATAGTATGGAATTACTTACCCGCAGTGGCTCACATAGTCACTGCTTTTTTATTGTGTCAAAGTTAAAGGTAAGACTTCGGGTTGTGTGAAGTTAGTAGGAAGGATGTCTAAAATAAGCTTGATTTCATAGTATTTTCAAGTTTCTGAGCAACTATTATACTCAAGCCTTTCAAGTATTGATACGATAGGTATAATAATTAATACATATTTCCAGGGTTATACAGCTAGGAGGTTGAGTGATGAATTCTACAGCGGAATTTAAGAAGGGAATTTTATTTGCGCTAGGTGCTCACTTATTATGGGGCGTTCTTCCAATTTATTGGAGAATGATTGGTGGCATAAGCGCTTTTGAAATTTTAGCTTATCGTATTGTTTTATCAATGATATTTATGATTTTGATGGTTTTCGTGCTTAGGAAATCTCAAACGTTCCAACGTGACTTGAATCATTTATTTACACATCCAATTCAACTTGTCGCAATTATTGTTGCAGGTTACGTGATTACAATAAATTGGGGCACGTTTATTTGGGCGGTTTCTAATGGACACGTTTTACAATCCAGTCTTGGTTATTACATTAATCCATTAGTGAGTATTCTGTTGGCTTTCATTTTCCTAAAAGAAAGATTTAATAAATTTGAGTCCTTAGCTATTCTATTTGCAGCAATTGGTGTATTATACATGACCATTCGAGTTGGCGAATTTCCAATCATTTCATTAATGTTAGCCTTCTCTTTTGGAATTTACGGTTTATTGAAAAAATTAGTCCAAGTAGAAGCAATAAGTGGAATTACGATTGAATGTATTGTCACAGCACCGGCTGGGCTGATTTATATGATTTACTTATGGCAAACACATCAAGCGTCAGTAGGAATGAACATGGATACACTCTGGTTGATGTTCTCAGGCGCAGTGACGGCGATACCATTAATTCTATTCTCGGCTGGTGCACGACGTATTCCATTATCACTAACAGGATTTATACAATACGTCAGCCCAACATTAATATTCCTATTAGGTATCTTTGTCTTCAAAGAACAGTTTGACGTCCATCAACTTGTGACATTCATCTTTATCTGGATTGGTATCGCGCTATACAGTATCTCTCAATATGTGAAGATGAAACGCAATCCAAGACCAGAATAACAACGCAACCTTAATTTTAGCTTAAATATCTTCAATGATTGTTATACTACCTTAAGATATTTGATAGTATAAGTGACGATAAGGGAGGTCGCTTATGCTAAAGCTAACTGATTTAGACATAGTTAAACGAGCGTTAAAAATATTTATAGTTGCTACAATTTGCTTAATCATTACAACAATCATTTGCTATTTTATCCATCCATCATTTAATGAGCTGAAAGATTTAGGGAGTACGAGCGAAAAAATTAGTGACGCTAATAGACTAGAGAGAGTATGGAAATATATTACTAATAATGGCTTTCAAGTCCCATTACAAATGTTTATCTTAGCTTTACTACCTATACCGTATCTCTATCTAATTAATTTAGTAGTGACAATTATTCTGCCAGGAATCATGTTAGGCTTCTTTATTAACTTTGATATACATAAAGGCATAGCTGGATCGATTGCTTTTATACCTCACTATACATTTGAAATTATGGGTTTTTGTATTATAGCGAGCGCTTTATATTTGCTGAACAAAGCAGTCACACAAAGTTTTACCAATCTTTTTAGGAAAAGTAAAAAAGAAAACTACGCGATAAAAACTAGTTTAATTAAAGTAATCAAATCATATATATTTATCGCCTTACCATTAATCATTATCGCTGCTTTCTTAGAAATATACGTAGCAGACTTCATATATAATCTTATTACTTAGTGTCCAAGAGCCAAATGAACTACATCTCGAGTTCGTTTGGCTTTTTATGTATTACTTTTGTATTGTATAAGTAGAACGTACTGCGATTAATATTTGAGGCCTTCGTCAATTGTTGAATAATAACGTCTGAATAATTTATTTAATTTGATAAAGTTGTTAAATAAAAATTTGTCCTAATTTGTCGTTTATCTGTCTGAAAATTGCTCCCTTATTACTTCTATATATTATTTATCTAAAAAACAGTTAAAAGTAGTAAAAGTGAATGGTATTTAGAAACTATATATTTTCAAGAATTAATAAAAAAATGGATAAAATTAGCGCGAAAATTGATAAAATGAAATAGATAATAGATAGAAGATAGAGTATATAGGTGATGTTATGGGAAAATCATTAAAAATTGAAAACATTCAATATTCGATGGATAGGCTTAATGAGTCAGTACAAAAATGGGAAACTTCTAAAGACGGTAAGTTTTTATTAAGATATCCAACTGTATATATAATTAATGACGAAAAAAATAAAAATGAGTTTGAAGTTTATGTAGGTGAAACTGCTGATATAAGAAATAGAACAAGACAACATCTTAATGCAGATATTAAATCAAAAGCTTTTTGGGAAGACTTTTCAACATCAAATAATTCGTCAATGTATGTTATTGGCCATGAACTATTTAATAAATCATTGACACTAGATATTGAAAATAGATTGATGCAATACTTATTAAGTGTAGATAATATTTCAAGGGTTCATAATAGTAGAACAAACCAACAAAATGAATATTATACTTCAGAAAAGTTAGATGAAATATTTTCTGATATCTGGAAATCATTAAATAAAGAAAATAACGTATTATTTCCAATAGAAAGTATTATTAAAGATTCTGCAATATTTAAAGCTTCTCCATTTCATAAATTGACTCAAGAACAAATCAACGCTAAAGAAGAAATTTTGACTAAAATTAAAGAAGCAGTTCTTTTAGATGAAGAAGGTCAATTAATAATAGTTGAAGGAGAAGCGGGGTCTGGTAAAACAGTTTTGATGAGTACGTTACTTTTTGAATTACGCAAATATAATTTAGACTTAAATCAAAATTTAGATATTCATTTATTAGTTAATCATAATGAACATGTAACTATTTATAATCAAATAGCTAATAAGTTAGGTATTTCTAGTAAAAATAATAATATTGTTGGTAAACCGACGAGTTTTATTAATACTCATAATCCAAATAATAAAGTGGATGTAGTTATTGTAGATGAAGCACATTTACTTTTAACTCAAGGTCAACAAAGTTATCAGGGCAAAAATCATTTGGATGATTTATTAGAAAGAGCGAAAGTAGTAGTTATAGTTTTTGATTTAAAACAAGTACTTACAACTGGACAGATATGAGAAGAAGACCAATTAGAAAAATATTTTAATGATTCACAAAATAAAAATAATCATATTATATTAAGAAATCAAATGCGTATTAACAGTGATGAAACTACATTTAATTGGATAAGAAATTTAATAGATGAGCAAACTATAAATAATATCCCTAATGATAGTAAAGGGTATGAAATTAAGATATTTGATTCACCAGATATGTTAGAAAAAGAGATTAGAAATAAGGCACAAAACACTGAAAGTGGTATTTCACGAATGCTCGCTACATTTGATTGGAAATATGGATCAACTGCACCTAAGGATGAAGATTACTGGAGAGTAAAAATTGGAGATTGGTCTATGCCATGGAACTATCAATTGAAAGTAAATAGAAAAGAGAAAAAATTACCATGGGTTGAACAATCTCAAACATTAGATGAAATAGGTTCAACCTACAGTATTCAAGGTTTAGATTTAAATTACGCCGGTGTAGTAATAGGACCTTCTGTTAAATATCGAGATGGAAAAATAATATTTGATAAAACAAGTAGTGCAAATAAAAAAGCTACTCAAAGAAGAACTTTAGAAGATGGTTCAAAACAATATTTTTCAGATATGCTTTTAAAAAATGAACTAAATGTTCTTTTAACTCGTGGAGTAAATGGATTATATATTTATGCAGTGGATGATCAGTTAAGAGAAGCACTAAAAAAAGCATCGATAGGTGAGATTAATGAATGAAACCAAAAATATTTTAAAAGAAATAAATCAATTTAGAGATGAACGTAATTGGAGACAGTTTCATAACGAAAAGGATTTATCATTATCAATTAGTTTAGAAGCAGCTGAACTATTAGAATTATTCCAATGGAAATCGCCTGAAGAAGTAGTGAATACTAAAAGAGAAAGATTAGCTGAAGAACTGGCAGATGTATTAATATATAGCTATATGTTAGCTGACAATTTAGATTTTGATATTAATGAAATTATACGCAAAAAATTAGTGAAAAATGCAGAAAAATATCCAGTTGAAAAGAGTAAAAATAATAATTCTAAATACAATGAATTATAAGATTTTTTATCCATTTCTAATTGTTTAAAATAACCCCTTGTAAGATTAGCCATTATAATCTTACAGGGGGATTTTTATGAATAATGAGTTAATTTATTAATACAAAGTAATGTTAAAATACCTATTCACCTTATTGTTCTATTAATTTACTTAAAATAGCATTTTATGATATATAACCTAAAGAGATAAAGTATTGTAGAAAACAATATAATTTCAAAAAATAGACATTCTTAAGAATATTGCTATTATAGTTTTTAAATTATAAACTTATTTTAATAAAAGAAAGTGTTTACAATAATGTGGTTGAGGGAGGTGTTTATATGATTGAAAGGCAAAAAAAGATTGTAGAATTGATTTTGAAGAATTCTGATACATATTTAAACGCAGATGAGATAGCTCAATATTTAAATGTTTCAAATCGTACGATTCGAAATGATATTAAATATATAAATACTGACTTTTTAAACTCATTAATTATTAGCGTAAAGTCTAAAGGTTATACACTTAACACTGAA
>NZ_PPRC01000039.1 GCF_002902565.1 Staphylococcus petrasii
ATATATAGCTTTATAACAATACATTTGAACGCTTTAATGCTAGGATATAAGTATAAACAACGAGTATTCACTACCTCATTGTGCTATAATGCACTATAAATGAAATTCATAGGTTTTATATAGGTTATAAATTTCTTTTAATAATACTAATTTTAGCCTTCATATACTCCTAGTTTTTATAAGTGATAAATTTAAATTATTGGAGGGTGACTATTAATGGTTACTCAAAATAAAAAGTTATTGATTATTACCGGGTCATTTGGAAATGGTCATTTACAAGTAACACAAAGTGTCGTTAATCAACTTAATCAAATGAATTTACCTCACTTAACGGTGATTGAACATGACTTATTTATGGAAGCTCATCCTATATTAACTTCTATATGTAAGAAATGGTATATTAATAGCTTTAAATATTTTAGAAATATGTATAAAAACTTTTACTATAGTCGCCCTGACGAATTGGATAAATGTTTTTATAAATATTATGGCTTGAATAAATTAATCAATTTACTTCTTAAGGAGAAGCCAGATTTAATATTATTGACATTCCCTACTCCGGTTATGTCAGTTTTAACTGAACAGTTTAATATGCGCATTCCAATTGCTACGGTAATGACGGACTATCGTCTGCAGAAAAACTGGATTACGCCAAATTCACACAGATATTACGTAGCGACAGAGGATACGAAGAAGGACTTTATGAATGTAGGTATCCCTGCATCTGATATTAAAGTTACTGGTATCCCTATTTCAGATAAATTTGAAGAGGACATTGATAAAGAAGCATGGTTAACGCAGCATCATCTTGATCCAGAGAAGCCTACTATTTTAATGTCAGCTGGTGCCTTTGGTGTTTCTAAAGGCTTTGAATATATGATTGAAAATATTTTAGAAAAAAGTCCACATTCACAAATCGTAATGGTATGTGGCCGAAGTAAAGCTCTGAAACGTAATTTAGAATTACAATTTAAATCATATGATAATGTCCTTATTCTAGGTTATACCAAACACATGAACGAATGGATGGCTTCAAGCCAACTTATGATTACAAAACCAGGTGGTATCACTATTTCTGAAGGTTTAACTAGAAGTTTGCCTATGATTTTCTTAAATCCTGCGCCTGGTCAAGAATTAGAAAATGCACATTACTTCCAAGAAAAAGGATATGGCAAAATAGCTAATACACCTGAAGAAGCAATTGAAGTAGTGGCTGATTTAACTAATCATGAAGATACACTTAAAGCAATGAGCGAAAAAATGACGAATGAAAAAGTTGATTATTCAACATATAGATTATGTACCGACTTATTAAATATCCTAGATAGTTCATCACAACAACAGGAAATTTATGGAAAGGTGCCACTATATGCCAAGTTCTTCGTTAAATAATAAAAATATAAGTAAAAACTTTAAGATAATGCTTATTATTCTATTTTTAATGGAATTTGCTAGAGGAATGTATATTTTAAGTTATATTAATTACTTGCCTACTGTTACTTCTATCGCAGTAGGCGTAACCTCAGCAGCATTATCGATTCATTTTATTTCCGATGCCGCAACTAATTTTGTCATCGGTTTCTTATTGAAAAAGTTCGGTACTAAAATTGTCTTAACTTTAGGATTCTTGCTTGCTTTCGTCAGTTTATTTTTAGTTATCTTTTTCCCAGCAAATCCAATAATCATTATCTTTAGTGCTATCATGCTAGGTATTGCAGTTAGTCCTATTTGGGTCATTATGTTATCCAGTGTTGAAGAGAATCAACGTGGTAAACAAATGGGATATGTATACTTTGCATGGTTGTTAGGTTTATTAGTTGGTTGGGCATTTATGAATGTATTAGTGAAATTACATCCAACACGTTTTGCTTTTATGATGTCTCTAGTTGTCGTGATTGCATGGGTATTATATTACTTTGTTGATATTAAATTAACGAATTATAATACTAAGCCTGTTAAAGAACAACTTGGTCAAATCGTTGATGTAATGAAACGTCATCTTGTATTATTCCCAGGTATTTTATTACAAGGCGCTTCAATTTCAGCCTTACTCCCTATTTTACCTACTTATGCCACTAAAGTTGTTGGTGTTAGTACAATTGAATATACTGTCGCTATTGCGATCGGTGGTATTGGTTGTGCTATTTCAATGCTATTTTTATCTAAGATTATTGATAAAAATAGTCGAGGTTTTATGTATGGAATTATCTTTACAGGTTTCATATTATTTACTGCTTTCATCTTCGGATTATCATTAGTTACTAATATTATTATTGTTTGGATTGTAGCAATCTTCATCGGATTAATGTATGGTATTTTATTACCAGCTTGGAATACATTTATGGCAGGTCAAATTGATCCTTCTGAACAAGAAGAAACTTGGGGCGTGTTTAATAGTGTTCAAGGTTTTGGTTCGATGATTGGACCTCTATTTGGTGGTCTTATTGCGCAGTTCTCAAACGGTTTAAGTAACACATTTTATTTCTCAGCATTTATCTTCTTAATGCTAGCAGTATTTTACGGTATTTATTTTGTGAAAAGTGGGCGTAAACAAAAACACTCTTAATTAGTGGTTCTATAATAAAATGGACTGATGACTAAAAATCATCAGTCCATTTTTTATGTTTTGAATACAAAAATAGCGCAATTACCTCTATAATTATTAGCTACCACACCAAATAAAAAAGAAAGGTAATGCGCCTATGTGTAAGTCTATATTAAATACACTAAGAATTAAAGATAAAAATCTAAATTTTTCAGATGAAATAGATGAACCTAAGTGTTCAACACTTACGTAAGAAGTTCTAAGATGAATAACGAATGACGTTGCGCGACTCTTGACGGAAAAGAAAGAGCTTAAGACTACAGGCTTAAGGCTTTCCCGCAAGAAAGCGTCGCAACAAAATGAGTAACATTCATCTAAGAATTTCTTTATTTATAACACAAATTATCGTAAATTAAAAAGCCAGTAAATGTTATTATAAAAATCATTTACTGGCTATTAATCTAGAAATTATATCCTAGACGCTTATTCAATATATTAAATAATTACGCTAATTTGAAAGTATCAATCACTTTCCATTTATTTTCTTCTTCGTCATAACGTAATAATGAAAGTTCATCGATAATTTCTTTATGGTCTACCCCTGCTAATTCTACTTGACCATAGATATCTTCGAATTCTTGGCTAGATAAACCTTGAGCAATTGTAAAGTGAGGTACGAAAGGATGTTCCGCTTCACCGTGAAAATCTCCAGCATTAAACTTATTGAAAAGTTGTTCTAATT
This sequence comes from Staphylococcus petrasii, assembly GCF_002902565.1. Taxonomy (GTDB): domain Bacteria; phylum Bacillota; class Bacilli; order Staphylococcales; family Staphylococcaceae; genus Staphylococcus; species Staphylococcus petrasii. The sequence goes on from NZ_PPRC01000039.1 coordinate 3,288, forward strand.
CATCAGTTTTCGCAACTTTAAAATAAATAACATTATTTGTAGGTTTGAAACTTGAAGCTTTTGTTGCATGTACTTCAATTGGTTTTGAACCTTCTAATCTTTTTGAAACTTCTTCTTTTACTGAATCTAACTCTTCATCATTAATTTCAAAATGTGATTTAATCGTAATGTGAGGCATGATACGTGCATATTCAGTATCATAACGTTTACGATAACCGTTCACTTCTTCTTGGAATGATTCTGACGGAATTAATGCTAATCCTATATTCATTGAAATTCCTCCTTTGTTTAACATACTACCATTATAGCAAAATTCTATATATTACGTTATTAGTTAATAGAATTTTTTGAAAAGGTTTACAATATTGAAATATTAAGCCTAATCTCCCTTTTCATTTTCGAAAATGAGTACTCCAACTGTGCTATTAATTAACAATACCCTTTTCCCAAAAAATATAACTATTTACACTTCATTAGATGGTAACGGAATATCTTCATTTAAGAAATAATTTAAAATATCAGCTAACATAGGCTTCCAAGATTTCCAATTATGACCACCATCAAATTCAGTGTATTGATAAGTAATGCCACACTGCTCAATGGCTTTAGAAAGTTCTCTGTTAGGCGTTAAAAAGTTCGCGCGTTCTCCATTAGTTGGAAGTTTAAAATCTTCTTCCTCTTTACCAATAGCATGCCAAATTGTTAATTCTTTATATTGCATACAACTATTTAATTTCTCAAGTACTGTGTGATCAGAATGCGGACTAAGCATAGCAACTTGACTAAATATAGTTGGATAAGTAAGCGCTGTAAGCAAGGCAATACTTCCTGCTAGACTATCGCCCATTAGTATTCTGGCATTCCCTACTTTGAAAGTTGGAAAAGTATTATCGATAAAAGGTAATAATTCTTTACCCACTGCTTGAACCGTCTTACTACTACGACTACCTTGAGGATGAAATTCTTCTCGACGTTTATCTACATCTTCATAATGGAAGCCAACGATAATAGCGCGTTGAATTTGATCTTCTCTTCTTAAGCGTTCATATTCACGTTGAATTCTCCCAAAACGTAAAAAGTCGAGTCCATCAAAACAAATGATGACTTGATATTTAAATAGTTCTGAATAATCTTCTGGCAGATAAACAGATAGCGTAACATCTCTTTCTAAAATATTACTATGTAGAATGTGTTTATTAATTTTACCAGGTTTAAAATTCGCCATTGTTATTGTTGCCCCCTCTAAATAATATCTTTATTGTACCAAATTTAAATAAGACTTTTAAATCACTGATTAATATTGAATAACTATATTTAGTTAAATACTTACAAATACATATTATTTGATTACTAAAACTTTCATTGTGCATTATTAACTATCTAAATTTTACTTTTATTGCATTTATTTATTTTGAAATATTATATTATAAAATCTTTTTAGTTATTAAAATTTTCCTTTTTAACGTTACTCATTTAATATATAATTATAATATTGAAATGATTATTCTAGGAGGAAGTAAGCTTATGCTTAACAAAGTTTGGTTTCGAACGGGGATCGCACTGATTATCCTGTTTGTACTAATTAAATTATTTATGGAAGTACAAAGCGTCTTTGCCCCTATCGCAACAATTATAGGCTCTGTATTTCTTCCATTTTTAGTTAGCGGATTTTTATTTTATGTCTGCTTACCTTTCCAAAATATTCTTGAAAAATGGGGCTTCCCACGATGGGCTAGTATTTTAACAATATTTATCGGTTTAATTGCGATTATTGCTATTATTGTAGCCTTTATTGCACCGATTATTTTTGCAAATGCTAATAACTTAATTAAAGCGACACCATCTTTACAACGTGAAGCTGAGAACATTATTAATTTCTCACTTAATCAAATGGATAAATTACCAAGTGATGTAACTGATCGCATTAATTCTGCAGTGAAATCAATTGGTGATAGTTTGACTGGTATTTTAGCAAATTCATTTGCTTACATAACATCATTTATTTCAACTGTTTTCTTATTAATTATGGTGCCTTTCTTCTTAATTTACATGTTAAAGGATCACGAAAAATTTATTCCTGCAACTGCTAAATTCTTTAAAGGAGAACGTAAAGTCTTTGTTGTTGATTTATTAAAAGATTTAAACTTTACTTTAAAATCATACATTCAAGGTCAAGTAACAGTAAGTATTATTTTAGGTATTATTTTATACATCGGATATACAATTATTGGTTTACCTTATACGCCATTACTTGTATTATTCGCTGCTTTCGCAAATTTAATTCCTTTCTTAGGACCATGGTTATCATTTGCGCCTGCCGCAATCTTAGGTATTATTGATAGTCCTACAACGTTCATCTGGGTATGTGTCGTTACGTTAGTTGCACAACAACTTGAAGGTAACGTTATTACACCAAATGTTATGGGTAAATCTTTAAGTATTCACCCACTTACAATCATCGTAGTAATCTTAGCTGCTGGTGATTTAGGTGGATTCACACTTATTTTAATTGCTGTACCTTTATATGCAGTACTTAAAACGGTTGCTAGTAATGTATTTAAATACCGTCAACGTATTATTGATAAAGCAAACAGTGATGTTAAAGATTAATATTTTTATTGAAAAGGGAGTGAGACAGAAATCTTAATTTCTTAAAAAGATTTCGTCGTCTCACCCCGGCAAGGATGACTAGGTTTGAAAAAAGCTTGATTTAAGCGCATTTTCAAATCAGTCAGCTACTGCCAATATGTTAACGAAGGCTGAGACATTTAATTATTGTCCCAGCCTTTTTTGTAATATATATGAAACTTCATTTTCCAAAAAATAAGACTTAATGCATTGAGCGCATTAAGTCTATATATCATTCGATTATTTAATTGCGTGGAAACCACTGTCTACATGAATATTCTCACCAGTTACACCACTTGAGAAATCACTTAATAAGTAAGCTGCTGTTTTACCAACTTCTTCTTGGTCAACGTTACGTCTTAATGGCGCACGTTCTTCGATTTCTTTAAGAATTGAATTGAAACCGCCAACGCCTTTTGCACTTAATGTACGGATAGGACCTGCAGAAATCGCATTCACGCGGATGTTGTCTGGACCTAAATCATATGCTAAATATTTAACGTTTGCTTCTAAACTTGCTTTCGCTACACCCATAACGTTGTAGTTTTGAACAGCAAATTCTCCACCTAAATAAGTTGTAGCTACAATACTACCGCCATTTGGCATGATTTTTTTAGCTTCATGTGCAACGATAGTTAATGAATATGAACTAATATCTTGAGCTAATAAGAAACCTTCGCGAGATGTTTCTGAGAAACGACCACGTAAATCTTCAATATTTGCAAAAGCGATTGAATGATATACGCCATCAATATTTCCAACTTCTTCACCAATTTTAGCGAAACCATTTACGACATCTTCATCTTTTTGAACGTCAATTTGGTATAATTTTGGTTCTTGTTGATTTAATTGATCTAATAATTTTTCTAATTCTTTACGGCTACGATCTTTACGATATGTAAATACTAAGTTAGCACCTAATTGGTCTAATACTTTAGCCACGCCAAATCCGATACTACGTTTATTGGCAATACCCATAATAACGAATGTTTTATTTTCAAGATTAATCATGCGAATAACTCCTTATAATCATTTATTATTTAATTTGTAAACATATTGTTTAAAACAATAAAGAATACTTTAATGAATATATTTTACCATTCTTACTAAAGATTTATAAAGCAATATCAGTCTTTTATATAAAAAGAAGGTACACCAACACGTGGTGGACCTCCTTTTCAAAAGTTCTAATAATAAAATTCAAGTTCTGATTTCAATTCATCTACATATTCTTTAGAACCTGTGACAATTAAACGGTCTTTATATCTAAGTTGTGTATCACCATGCGGGACGATAGATTCATTATTGCGAATAATTCGTACAAAGATAATATCGCCACCAAATGGGAAGTTACGTAATTGAATATTTTCATATTTATGATTAAGCATTTCAATTTCATATAAAGATGTCTCAACGTTACTTAAGATATTTAACATATTCGGTGTTTCAATTAAACCTTGAAGGAAGACCCTATTACTAATAAAGTTACTGAATACTTCAATACCTTCCACTTTCATTTCATCATCTTCACTACTACTTTCCAGTCTGCAGATAACTCGCTTCACATCATGTGCTTTAGCTAATTTAGCCACAAATCGGTTTAAGCTATCATCATTTGCTGAACATACTACGATATCTTGATCGAATAATCCTAATCTTTCTAACATATGTTCTTCATATTCCGAAATTTCAACCACTGTCACGTTATCTGATAAATTACGTTTATCACCTAAATCTTTACGATAATACAGAGTCACATTATATAAATGCGGTGATAAATTTCGAACAATCGGGATAGTTAATTGGTTTTTACCAATTAAGGCAATATCAATTTTACGGTTCGCTTCATCGGGAACCGGGAAGACCTTTTTGAAAATGATAGGTACAAACACACATGTAATAATTGCACTTAATATTAAAATACCTGACATTTCAGAAGAAATCGTATGTAATTGTTCCGCAATCTTTGCTGATGCGATGACTAATGACAATGTTGATGTTAATAAGAACGCTGACGCTATAGTCGTCTTGCTATCAAACCAGCGTCTGATAAAGAAGACTGGAATTAATTTTGAAATAATAAAAGCTAAAATTAACACAGGTATAATTAGTAATAATGATGGTTCTTTAATTAAAGAAGGAATATTTAAATCAACACCCACCATAATAAAGAATATCGGAATAAAGAAACCATAGCCAAACGAATCTAACGTATGCACTAATTCTTCGTCCGGTTTCAATAAAGAAACAACCACACCCGCTAAGAAAGCACCTAATATATATTCGGCGCCGACGCCTTCAGCTAAAGCGACCAATAATATAATCAACGCAAAAATGGCTCTAATACCTATTTGAGTTGTTCCGCCAATTAAACGATGTAAAAACTTCATACGTTTAAAGACGACACCTATTATGTAAAAAATAGCTGTAAAGACAAGTAGTATAGCTGATAACCATACAGAATTATCACTATTGCCATTGATACCACCATAAACAATTAATAAGACCATTGTTACTAAATCGGCTAAAACTGCAACAAGTAGAATAAATTGGCCAATGGTAGTACGCATAATATTCATTTCTTTTAACGTAGGTACTACGACGCCTAATGAAATAGTTGAAATGATAATAATCATTAATAAGACATCATCTACAAGACCTAACCATTTAAATACGTAAGCTAGGATGATTGAAATAATCATGATAAACGCAAATACTGTTAAAGCTAAATTAAGATGACTTGGCACATGTTTTTCATTTTTATTGGTACCTTGTCGATTACGAGTATCTTTCTTAAAAGTACTAAAATCAATTTCAAGACCACTTAAAAACATTAAAAAGATGAAACCAAGTGTTGAAAGAATACTAAGTACACTATCCTTTTCAACAATATTTAAAAATGAGTGGCCGAGAATTATCCCCATAATAATTTCAGCCACTACTACAGGTAAAAACGTAATATTTAACCTATTCACAATGATTGGTGTAAAAAATGCTGCTACAACTACAATTACTAGAGAAAAGAACTCCATTTTGTCCCCCTATGTTAAATATGACATGAATGTTGTTGCCAATCCGAAATAAATTAACATACTAACAATATCATTAATTGTAGTAATAAATGGACCACTTGCTACTGCTGGGTCAATATTTAATTTATTCATTATTAATGGAATCATTGAACCTACTAAAGTACCGACAGTCATTGCGATAGTGAGACTGCCACCAACGATAAGTGCTAAAAACGGTTGACGATATAAAATTACAATTATAATGAAAAGTATGATAGCACAAACAATACCTGATAAAAATCCACTACCCGCTTCTCTTAAAGCAACTTTAAACTTACTTTGCTCATCAATTTCTCCGGTAGAAATATTTCTCACAGAAACCGCAAGTGATTGAGTACCTGAATTTCCTGACATCCCACTGATAATAGGTATAAATGCTGCTAATAAAGCAACTTGAGACAATGTATCCTCGAAACTACCTAAAATCGTTGCGGTAATCATTCCTAAGAAAGTTAATACAATAAGCCATGGTAAACGTTTAGTCGCTGTTTTTACTACTGAATCGTTCGTTGAGTCGATATCTGAAACCCCGGCTAATCGAGAGTAGTCTTCACTAGCCTCTTCATCCATTACGTCTAAGATATCATCAATCGTAATAATACCTAATAGATGACTTTGGTAATCTACTACGGGCATTGCGATAAAATCATAGTCTCTCATTTTTTGCGCAACGTCCTCTTGGTCTTCTGCCACGTCGACACTAATCACACGTGTATTCATAATATCTTCAATGTAAGCATCATTTTCCGCAACAATTAAATCTCTTAAAGATAAGACACCGACAAGTTGCCCAGTCGTATTGACTGCAAAAATAACATAAATTGTTTCTGCATCAGGCGCTTGTTCTTTTACTAACATTAATGCTTCTTTTACCGGTGTGTCTGCATCTAACGAAATATATTCGGTAGTCATAATACCACCGGCAGTATCTTCTTCATAATGTAACAAGTCTTTAATTTCGTTTGCTTCATCACGATGCATTAACGTAAGTAAACTAGCTACTTTCGGTTTTGATAATTCATTTAAAATATCTACTGCATTATCGGAAGACATATTTTCCAATACTTTACTCGCATAATGCGCATCCATAGTATCAAATAAGTCTTCATATTCTTCTTCATCTATTTCTAATTGATCAAAGAATTCAGCGACTTCCTTAGGAGATAAAAACTCAAAAATCTTTTGTCTGTTCTCCGGCGTTGTATTTTCGAAATACTCGCTTTGTTCATATTCATGAATCGCTAGAAATTCTTCTCTAAATCGATCAATATCGTCTTGCGCTAAAATGTCGTCTAGTAGACGTTTATTATATTCTTCTAATTCATTTTTGTCGTTTTTTTCTATTTCTGACGACACGTGAAGTCCCTCCTATTTATAAATTATAATATATTATATATGTATTCTAATCGCTTATAATCAATAGTTATTTCAATTTCTTTATTATATATCGGATGTATAAATCTGACTTTATAACATTGTAAAGATTGCGTGTTAATTTTAGGATGGCTCCCATTATATAAATCATCCCCAACTAAAGGGTGGCCAATAAAATCAAAATGTACTCTTATTTGATGCGTACGTCCTGTATGCAATGTCACTTCACATAAACTCGCTTTATGATTATGCTTCAACGTTTTATAAGAAGTTTTTGCATATTTACCTGTTGGCGAAACTGTTCGCGTAATAATACTATTATCATCTCGTGCAATAGGTGCTTCAATAATACCGTTTTCTTGCGTTGGCCCATAACATACACAAATATAACGTTTGTCTACATTTATAGTGGACATCAAATGATGGATGTGACCATGTTTAGCGAAAATAACGATGCCGCTAGTATTACGATCCAAGCGTGTCACTATGTGAGGTACGATATTCTGTTGTAAATGTCGGTCATCAACTTCATTTTGCTTAGGAGAAGAATGATTTAGATAATACAATACACGCTCGATTAGACTATCATGGGGATGTTCTCTTGAAGGCGTACTATTTAACTGTGTAGGTTTAGCTACAACTATTAAATAATCATCTTCATAAATTACTTCAATCGGCGTACTTGAGGGAATAAGATATTCACTAGGATACTCTTGGGGTAACTCAACAACTAATTGATCATCTTGCTGCATCAATTTACGCACCGTGACAGGTAATTTATTTATAATTAAAGCGCCATTAAGTTTAATGGCGCTAATTGTTTTTTTAGAGTAATGGTGCCGTTGTAAAAATGATTTGAGCGTTTCTTCATGTTCAATATCATAAACAAATCTCATCGTTCATCGTCACTTTCAATAAACGAATCATGCACCCTTTTCCAAAACGGGAAAGGACGAAAACGTGCAAATCGTACTTTCTCATTAGCTACTCTAAATTGTATAGCATTCACATTTTTATGTTTCAGGCTTACGTGGTCAATCGTAGTGCGAATCGTATCATGGTTAACAGGCGTAATTAAACATGTGTGATGCTTTGGAAGCACTAAAGGCGAGCCTACTGTTCTAAATACTCTATTGTTAATTGAGGCTATTTCCGCAATTTGCATCGCTTCAAGCGAAGGATGAATAAGCGCCCCACCTAACGCTTTATTATAAGCAGTAGAACCAGATGGCGTAGAAATACATAAACCATCCCCTCTAAAGCGCTCAAAATGTTTACCTCTGATACCCACATCTACGACTAATGTAGAGCCATTTTCAGTTTTCATCGTTGCTTCATTAAGTGCTAAGTAACGTGTTTCATATCCATTATCATTATATCTAACAATGATTTCTAATAATGGATATTCTATAACTTGAAACTCTGAATTCGTTATTTCAATGATTAACTTTTCAACTTCATGAGGTAGCCAATCTGCATAAAACCCAAGATGTCCTGTATGTACACCTATAAAAGCCACTTGCGACAACATATGACTATATTGATGAAAGGCTTGTAATAAGGTGCCATCTCCTCCAACTGATATCACAATTTCAGGATTATCAGCGTCTTCAACCATATGGAAATCTTTCATATGGTTAATCATCTTATGTTTTAATGCATTGGACTTAGAATCTCCTTTAGACAAAATCGTATAACGCATCGTCTACACCCCATTAGTCATGTTTTTTAGCACGTTTTTGAGAATAATATTTCTGTGCTTCTTGAATTTCTTCTTTAATCTCAGACATCTCTTCATCTAATAGATAAGCCGCTTCCGCAGCGCGTTCAAGACGATGCTGAATTTCAGCAGGATAATCCCCATCATATTTATAACGTAACGTATGTTCAATAGTCGCCCAGAAATTCATCGCTAATGTACGAATTTGAATTTCAGCTAAAATTGACTTTTGACCATTTAACGTTTCTATTGGATATTCAATAATCACGTGATAAGAACGATAACCACTTTGTTTAGTATTGTTAATATAATCCCTTTCTTCTACGACTTTGAAATCTTGACGTTGACGCAACATATTGACTACCACATCTATGTCATCAACGAATTGACACATCATTCGTAGTCCCGCAATATCATACATTTCTTCACGCAATCGATCAAATGGGATTCCCCTTTTATTTGCCTTATCAATAATGCTTGTAATTGGCTTAACACGGCCCGTTACAAATTCAATGGGTGAGGCATGTTCTCCAACTTCATATTGTTTACGCAAACCTTTTAGCTTCACCTTTAACTCATCAACTGCTTGTTTATATGGTGTTAAAAATTGATCCCATTGATTCATAATGTTTCACTCCGCTTCACTTTAGTTCGAAAGTTTCTTCAACAGCTGAAACAAACTCCTTACCATAGTTATTATTTCCTTCAACATTCTCCAAGATATAATCTAATTCCTCTTGGAAATGCTCTAATACTAACTCATCATTCACGATAACTTTCTTGTCTCTATTCTCATGTAACATCGACCAAGTTTCTTGGACAAATATGAGATAAGAATAGGATTGACCATCATCTAATATGTATGCAAATCCATAATTATCGCTATCAACAAGCATTTGTCCTACTTCAACCAATCCATCAGTTGGATCCTCTGAGTAGCAATAAATGCCATCGTCTTTAATTTTAATTTCATTTACATAAATACGCATGCTTGTTCCTCCTTATTATTCCTTCCTAGTTTAACATAATTTAGCCTGATAACACACGCCCGAACTGAAGATAAACCCACAGTAAATTCAGTTATTAAAGTTCCATTTCCTCATCTATACCTTGAATATACGATTCAATTACTCAGAAATAAGGTTATCGCTTTAAATTTTTAAATTTCTCCCTCATAATGAAAGACAATAATGATTAAACCATGCATATAGAGGAGTAACACATGGCTACAAATAATGAAATAGAATTCAAACAATTATTAGATTCTCAAACTTACGATAAATTTAGAGCTACTTTTTTTGAAAATGCAGAACCATTTACGCAAACAAATTATTACATTGATACGCCAGACTTCAAACTGCGCGATCATAAATCAGCATTAAGAATTCGCGTAAAAAATGGTACTTATGAAATGACATTAAAAGTACCAGCCGAAGTTGGCTTAACTGAATATAATCATATGGTAGATATTATTCCGTCAATCGATTTAGCAGTATCAAAATCTGAATTACCGAATGATATAAAAACTATCTTAGATGACTATGGGGTGGAAGAACACGAATTAAGCATCTTAGGTGCATTGACTACATACCGTATGGAAACCCACTATCAAGATGAATTGTTAGTATTAGATAAAAGTGAATATTTCGATAAAACCGATTATGAATTAGAATTCGAAGTACATGACTATGAAAGTGGCTTAGAAAAATTCAATGCTTTATTAAGTAAATTCGATTTAAAACATCAAATTCCTAAAAATAAAGTCCAACGCTTTTTTGAATATAAAGCTCAAAAAGCTAAATCTTAAGCGAACTTAGTCAAAAGTCAAATTACTTTTAAATGTAAAAATTCATGTTATATTAGATATATATTAATGGAAATTGGTGATATTATGTCTAAAACACCGTACGAAATTATAGGCGAAACAGCACTCTATGACATGATTGACCATTTTTATTCACTAGTTGAAAAAGATGACAGAATCAATCATTTATTTCCTGGGGATTTCAAAGAAACGAGCAGAAAACAAAAACAGTTTCTTACTCAATTTCTAGGGGGACCTAATTTATATACACAAGAACATGGACATCCCATGTTGAAGATGAGACATATGGAATTTAAGATAACAACATTCGAACGTGACGCTTGGTTAGAAAATATGCACACTGCAATTACCGAAGCTCAATTTCCAGCTGGAGTTGGAGATTATTTATATGAAAGACTGCGTCTAACTGCTAATCACATGGTAAATTCCTAAATTTAATTGAAGGTGAGTAAAACATGGCTGAAGAACTTAAAATTGTAGACAATAAAAGTCGTGAAGATGCGAATCTGTCACCTGTAAATAAAATCGAAATTTATTCATTTTTTGATCCGTTTAATACAGATTGCTTCAAGTTATCAGCGATTATTTCAAAGTTAAGAATTGAATATAAACAATATATCCGTATTAGACACATTTTAAACCCGTCTTTAAAGGTTCTTACTAAATGCCAAGCTCAAAGTACATCAGACTTTGACAACATTGCTTTAGCTTATAAAGCGGCAGAATTACAAGGAAGATTAAGAGCGGAACGCTTTATTCATTTAATGCAGAATGAAATTATTCCTAAACGTGATATCATCACTGAGAAGATGATTTGCGATTGTATTAAAAATGCTGGTTTAGACTATGATGTTTTTAAAGAAGACTTACAGAAGAATAAACTTACTGAAAGCTTAAAAGTAGACTTGCATATTGCACGTGAAATGGAAATTGAACAAGCACCCTCATTAGTATTCTTTAATGAAGATGTTCACGAAGAAGGATTAAAGGTTGAAGGACTATATCCTTATCATATTTACACTTATATTATTAATGAATTAATGGGTACGCCTATTGAGAAGAACCTTCCACCTAAAATTGAACACTATATTCAAAAGAAACAACTCGTAACTATGGAAGAACTCCTAACCATTTACGAGTGGCCAGAAAAATTACTTACTAAAGAATTAAAGAAACTTGCTTTACAACAAAAAGTTGAGAAACTTGATTATCCTGAAGGAGAATTTTGGCAATCAAAAATGCCTAAAATATAACTTTTATAATAATGAAAGCTTAGCCATTCAATGATTAACGAGATTGATATCATTGAATGGCTATTTTTATATCTACCACATGTTAAGGTTGGACAATGCCATTTTTGATTTTTACCTTATCACCAGTTTGTATCTTGTCATATTGATCTTTAGGCAAGACGATAACTCTATCTCCATGTTTAGTTTTAATAGTCACTGTATATAATGATTCATTCTTTTTCATTTGATGTTTTAACATATTGAGCTGATAGCTTTTATCTTTTTTCTCTTGATCATGAACGTGAGTAGCAATAAGATAATAAAAAAGCCAGTTATTATAATACCCAGTGGATAAATATTGGGCTGCCATTGGTGAAGAAGAACTATATCTTCTTTTAGGGTTCAATAATGAACGTGTTTGACGACTATATTGATTAGATCCTTGTTGTTTTTTAGCAGAGCTTCTCATAGTATTTGAAGTAATACTACTAGTTCTAGCTGCTTGTTCAGCTGCACGTTGACTTGATTGTCTTGCTGAACGTGACGCATTAGCTGCACTTGAACGACTCATTGACGAACTAGAAGACGTAGAACTTCTAGCAGCTGATGAACTGCTCGAAGAAGAACTGCTAGCACTCGAAGAAGAACTACTTGAAGAGCCTCCACTTGAAGTAGCTGCATCTAATTGATTTGTAGCCCCCGCAGTATATAACAATCCGAGTATGCTTAAACAACTAACTACTTTAAATACTTTCTTCATTCAACGCCCCCCTTTCTATTTAGTTACTTTATCTTTCGACACAGCTTCCCCTTCTACTTCATCATCACCATAAGTCATATAAGGTGGTCTATAAACGTGAACTTTACTACCGTCTTTAATTATGTATGGTTTTTCATTCCCGTCACTTAAGATGTGTTCATATACGTTATCTAAACTTGTTCTTTCGATATGTGGTTTATGTTGCTTATCTAAATACTTAATTTCAACATTAGGTGAATCTTCATCTCCATCATTTAATACTTCGTAATAAACATATTCATATTTTTTAGAGTCTTTACTCTCTTTAGATGGCTCCTTTTGTTCTCCTGAATCACCACATGCTGCTAATAATACAGCTAAACAAATGATACTTATTAGTGAAATAAATTTTTTCATTCATACGCCTCATTTCATTGTTTTTTTATAAAATTATCCATATTTCATTTTAACAATAACTTATTAAAAATCAGTAATGTTATATTAATTATTTCATTAATATTCGGTGTGAATATAATACTGGAAAATAACAACGTAAATATAATTTTATTTCTAGAAAGTTTAAATTAAAAAAAGTAAATAATTAAAGAGTTTCATAATAAAAAAGATTGATAGAAAGGATTTAAAAAAAGATATAAAAAAACGCCGTGTCTGATTACACGACGCTAAACAAAGGGGATGGGAGAAATTTTTCACTTCAAACAAAGGGGTATGTTTGTTATGTGATTAATTTCATGTTCATAATATAACACGCTCAAATAGGTGTTTCAATAATTACATCCCCGAAAATTAAAATTGTCACAAACTTGACAAATTGAAAACGGATACAGTTCATTTACGCTTTCATAAGTTTTTCAAATGCGTCTAATTTTTGTTCAAATACTTCACATGCTTGTTCAATAGGCTCTGGAGTAGTCATATCTACACCAGCATTTTTAAGAATTTCTATTGGATAATTTGAACTACCTTTTTTCAAGAATTCATTAATATATCTTTCAACAGCTGGTTTGCCTTCTGTTAAGATTTGGTGACTTAAACTTTGAGCAGCACTGTAACCAGTTGCATATTGATATACATAGTAATTCATATAGAAATGAGGAATACGAGACCATTCTTTACTGATATTGTCATCAGTTTCTACTACATCACCAAAGTATTGTTTATTTAATTTAGCGTATTCTTCATTCATACGTGTAGAAGTAAGTGGTTCACCCGCTTCTTCAATTTGGTGAATTTTGTGTTCAAATTCAGCAAACATTGTTTGACGGAATAATGTTGCTCTGAATCTTTCTAATTCTTGGTTCAATAATAATAAACGATGTTCATCATCTAAGTGTTTATCCATATAATCACTTAATAATGCTTCATTACATGTAGAAGCAACTTCTGCCACGAAAATTGAATAATCACTAGAGTTAGATGGTTGGTTTTTACGACTAAAGTAACTGTGTGCTGAGTGACCAAATTCATGGACAAGTGTATATAAATCAGATACAGTATCTGACCAATTTAATAAAATAAATGGATTGGTTAAGTGAGCACCTGATGAGTAACCGCCTGAACGTTTACCTTTATTCTCGTAAACATCAACCCAACGATTATCAAGACCTTCTTTAACAACGTTTAAATATTCTTCACCCATTGGTTCTAACGCTTTTAACATCCAGTCTTTTGCTTCATCATATGGCATTTCGAATTTAACGTCTTTAACTAATGGTGTATATAAGTCATACATTTTTAAATCTTCAATGCCTAAAAGTTCTTTACGTAATTGCGTATATCTATGCAATAATGGTAAATATTTGTGTACAGTTTTAACTAAGTTATCATACACTTCTTCTGGAATATGATTATTACTTAAAGCGCGCTCACGAGCTGATTTATAGTTATGTGTACGTGCATTGAAAACGTTCTTTTTAACTTCACCAGCTAAAGTTGCACCTAAAGTATTATTATATGAACCGTAACCTTTATAAACGTTATTATATGCAGATTGACGTAATTCACGATCGTCAGATTCTAAATATTTAATAAATGTACCTTGAGTTAATGGATGTTTGTTACCATCTTTATCCACTGCATCTTCAAATTCTAAATCAGCATTACTAAACATGCCGTAAACATTTTCAGGTGTTGATAAAGCATCTTGTACTTCTGTTAATAGTTTTTCTTTTTCGGCATCTAAAATGTGTGGACGTTTTTCATTAATTAATTTCAAATCAAATTCATAACGTTTTAAATCTTCATTTTCATTAACGAATGATTTTAATTTATCTTCATCAATTTGTAGAATTTCTGGAACTAAGAAACTCCATGCTGAACTAATTTTAATAATTAATTGATGCGCACGAGATTCAAAACCAGTGTATTTATCATTTGATGTGTCTTGGTCTTGTTTTAAGTGTGCATAAACATAAACTTTTTCAAGTTTTGTTTCAATTTCATCGTCTAATGCTAAAGCATTGTATAATGTTTCTGCACTGTCACCTAAATGACCTTTAAATTGTTCTTCTTTTCCAAGGTATCCTTCAACTTCTTTTAATGCACTTTCAAATGCATCATCACTTTCAAAAATAGTTGTTAGATCCCAAGTGTATTCAGGATATTTACGTTCCTGTTCTTCTCTTGTTAATTGTTGACTCATAAGTAAACCTCCTATACTTGCTATTGATTCAATTTTCTCATTAAATAGTTTATATTGCACGTCTTAACTACTATTAGCCACATTAATATAGGCATGTATAAGTTCAGAAGTAAGAGAAAGTGGATCATAATTATTCAAATAGAAATGTCTAAATCTTAAGTACTTTATAAGTGAATCTTTGGATAAGTTGTTTTGATATTTTAGGAGGTTTAATTGAAGCTGCCATTGAACTGGATGATTTTCAATGTAGAGTTGTTGAGGAAAAATAAAGCCCGAAGAGTTACAGACATCTATATCCGTCATTCTAAGCTGATACATCGCGCTTAAAGTGGGTTCTAATACTGAATTTTTGCGACGACATTGTTGAATATATTTGATAATTTTGTCGTTAGATAGCTTAAAAGTGTGGCAATACACTACAGTTTCATCATCTTTAATATTATTCATTTGTAGTAATTCTTTTTTAGCTAAAAACTTTCTTCCTTCTAAATGCTGAATCTGGCTATATTTATACAATGCTTGCTTACTTCTATCCCATGTAATAAGCGTTCGTGTAAGAAGATTAATAAAGTATGCTTGAAACGTATTAAGATATAAAACGCCCTTATAATACTTACTATCTTCTATAACCCAAACCACCTCTACGCCTAAACTCTTAAAGCCTAATGAGCGTTCTCTAATTTCTTGCAAACTAATTCTTGAGAATTGAATCTCCATAGCAATCTTCGAATCTATTAAAATATCTGGATACTGCATTATCGTTGGACAGTAAGGTTCTATTTCTAAATTATAACCATGCTGTTTTAATAAATTTGCGATAAAAAATTTAGTATAATAGTGTTTTTCAGTTTCTGCTTTAGCACATTTTCTATGTACATTACTTTTATGAGCATAATGCGTAGTTACTTTGGTCCCCTTTTTTAAAATGAGTTCTGTCTTACAATAGGGACAAAAATAGTCATTCCCCTTTAAAGCCTCAGTTGCACTCACACGTTCCCCATGTTGATTAATTGCTACTAACATTTGGTCACCTCATATATATAAACGTGTGAAGTGGTGGTTTTACTTTTCAAAATACAAAAAAATCGAAGCACTTATCGTACTTCGATTCGTAATTACAATTTATTCAGCTGCGTCTGTAAAATAACGACGAACTTGTGATGTCACATTATGACTCATAATAATCTTAGCGTAATCATTTAAATAAACTTCTGTTCTGTCAGTTGGCGTAGCAAATTCTAATAATTGGCTATAACTGTCATTAATTGTTTCTTGATTAACAGAATCATCAAAGTGAATTGCGTAATAATAATTTGATTCATGCATGTATAATAAATCTTCGAACTCATCTGTAGCTTGATTATTATGGTAAGCATAATTAATCACTTGCTCTAAATCGTCAAATTTAACAATTATTGTTCTTATACGAGCATGTGGTTTAGAACGTTTGCGCTCAGCTTTTTGAGCTTGTTTCTGTTGAGCACGTTGTTCAAATAAATCTTCAATACTTTCTTCTTGTTCTAATGTATTCGCTAGCAATTCATTTACTTGTTCTTCAAATTGCTCATTCGCATCTTCGTCAGACATGTGCATTGCATCTTCATTTTTAGATTTAGAAATCGTTACTTCCACACCCTTTTCAAAGGCATGTACTTGAATCCATAATGGGCCTTCAACAACAAAGTCTTCTTCTTCATTAATTTCATCCATCATAGACCAAAAGAATTCTTCACCGCGTTTGCGATTAGTCCATAAATCTTCACGGCTAAATCCACGTGCTTCGATATCACTATATGTTATAAACAATTTGACTGTTGTATCATCAACGCGTTCTATTCTCATATCATCTCACTCCTTACAGTCGATGAATAGTAACCATATTGTATTAGAACGTAAGGTAAATTACAATCTATTTGTTTGATTAAATTTCACTATTAAATATTCAAGGTTTATACTAACATATTCCCTTTTTTAGTTACAAAAAACAGCACTATAGCAAGTGCTGTTAAATATAAATAAATTTAGTTTTTAATTTTAGTCTACTAAACGTTGTGCTTCTTGTAATTGGAATGTACGAACTTTTCTTGGTAAGAAACGTCTAATTTCATCTTCGTTATAACCAACTTGTAAACGTTTTTCATCTAAGATAATTGGGCGACGTAAAAGACCAGGATTATCTTGGATAATAGAATATAAATCTTGTAATGGTAAAGAATCAATATCCACGTTTAATTTTTGGTAAGTTTTAGAACGAGTTGAAATAATTTCGTCTGTACCGTCTTCAGTCATTTTTAAAATTTGTTTAATTTCATCAATTGTTAAATGTTCAGAAAAAATGTTACGCTCCGTATACGGAATGTCATGTTCTTGTAACCATGCTTTCGCTTTACGGCAAGATGTGCAACTTGGTGAAGTAAATAATGTTACCATACATCTCACTCTCCTATTGAATGAATAATATTCATTATTTTAAAATTTATTGATTAAGAATATTTACTTTCTTTAGTTCTCTTAACCTTACACAGTTATTATAACCATCTAACATTAAAATTAAATGAGAAAATCCTAATTTTTCAGAGAAATCTTAAATTTTCTAAAAATTCTTTATAGAGCCTCTTGAAAAATCAATGTGTACTTATATAGTAACATATCTTACATTTTAAAGAAATACTGTTATAATTTAGATAATATGAATTATTAAAAGAAAGTAGGCATCAAATATGGAGACATTATTTTCAGGAATTCAACCCAGTGGTATCCCTACAATCGGTAACTATATTGGCGCATTAAAACAATTTGCAGATGTCCAAGATGATTATGATTGTTTCTTCTGTATCGTGGATCAACACGCAATTACAGTACCACAAGATAAAATCAAGTTACGTAAACAAATACGTCAACTTGCAGCAATTTATTTAGCGTCAGGCATTGATCCAGAGAAATCAACATTATTTATTCAATCTGAAGTCCCTGCGCATGTTCAAGCTGGTTGGATGCTCACTACGATTTCAAGCGTTGGTGAACTTGAACGTATGACTCAATATAAAGATAAAGCTCAAAAACGTACAGATGGCATCCCAGCAGGTCTATTAACATATCCTCCATTAATGGCAGCAGATATAGTAATTTATAATACGAATATTGTGCCAGTCGGAGAAGACCAAAAACAACATATGGAATTAACACGTAATTTAGTAGAGCGTTTTAATAGTCGTTATAACGATGTATTAGTTAAACCAGAAATTCGCATGCCTAAAGTTGGCGGGCGCGTAATGAGTTTACAAGATCCTACTAAAAAAATGAGTAAAAGTGACGATAACCAAAAAAACTTTATTTCATTATTAGATGAACCAAACGTAGCAGCTAAGAAAATTAAAAGTGCTGTAACTGACTCAGATGGCATTATTAAATTTGACCGCGACAATAAACCTGGTATTTCAAATTTATTAACTATCTATTCAAGCTTAACTAATGAGTCTATTAAAGATTTAGAAGCTAAATATGAAAATGAAGGCTACGGTAAATTTAAAACTGATTTATCAGAAGTAGTGAAAGAATTCTTAATTGATTTCCAAGAAAAATATAATGAGTTTTATAACTCAGACAAATTAGATGACATCTTAGACCATGGTCGCGATAAAGCTCAAAAAGTTTCATTTAAGACATTGAAAAAAATGGAACGCGCTATGGGATTAGGACGTAAAAGATAATAGCACAAATTTAATAGTTTGAATTTCAAAGGTATAATTCAAAGTTAATAAGCCTCGAACTTAAAGTTCGAGGCTTATTTTTATACATTATTTTTCGTCTTTTTTCTTACCAGTTTCACGGTCAATAGATTTGTCTATATAAACATGTTTAAGAGTAGTATCCGGACCGATTTTATGATATTGCAATCCTTTAACTTGAGGATTAGTCAAATGAGCCTCACCTTTTTGATAAATAGGTGCTACTGGTGCATCGTGAAGGAAGATACTTTCCGCTTGTTGTAAAGCTTCATTTCTTTTTTGAGGTTCTTGAAGTAAAGAACCATTTGCTTCTTTAATAAGATTATCAAATTCTTTATTATCCCAATCAGTATTATTTTGAGCATTATATTTTGTCATTGTTTCTAAGAATGCTGTTGGATCAGGATAATCAGGACTCCATCCTGAATATGAAGTTTCATAATTATTTGCTAATTCTAAAGTTACTTTCTGTTTAAATGGCATTTGTTTAATTTTAAGAGTAACACCAGGTAAATTTGTTTCAATTTGTGATTTAATATATTCTGCTGCAATTTTCGCTGCTGGTGTATCTTGAGTATTCATTGTAAAAGTAAATTCTTTTTTACCTAATTCTTTTTGTGCAGTTTCCCAATTTTGTTTTGCTTCTTTAGGATTATATTTTAATGGAGATGAAACTGTACTTGCGAAATCTTTACCATCTGGGGTTTTAGCAGTTCCTATACCTGTAAAATTATCTGAAGCTAAAGAACCATCATTTAAAACAGATTTTACATATCCTTTTTTATTTATAGCTTGAGCAATAGCTAATCTTAAGTGTTTATTTCTAAATTCAGGAACAGTTTTTTCATTCATTTTAATGAAGAATGTAGCTGCAGTTAAACGATGATTTAATGCTTTACTATTTTTGTATTTATTAACCTGCTCCGAAGTTACAATTGTGTCATCAACAGAATTTGTATCATAAAGTGACGCACCAGCCTGTTGATCTTTTAGTACTTTATAATTTACTTTGTCTAATTTAACATTCTTTTTATCCCAATATTTTTCATTTTTTTCTAATTGAATTTTATCTTCTACTTTCCAATTAGTCACTTTAAATGGACCATTATATACTGCTCTATCGGCTTTTGTTCCGTATTGTTCACCATATTTTTTGGCAATTTTAGCATCTTGAGGGTCAAAAGTATTTAATGCCAATAGTTCATTTATATAAGGTACAGGTCTTTCTAAGTCAATTTGGAGTTTATATTTATCTAGCGCTTTAATTCCTAATTCATTCACTGGTTTTTTTCCAGAATTAACTAAGTCAGCATTTTTAATATCACTCATTATGTAAGCAAATTCAGATGCTGTTTTAGGATCTACGACTTTTCTCCATGCATAAACAAAGTCATCAGCAGTCACAGGGTCTCCATTAGACCACTTAGCATCTTTTCTTAAATTAATTGTTAAAGTTTTGCCCCCATTACTTTTTTTAGGCATTTCTTTTGCTACACCTAAAGTAACCTTATCGCCTTTATCTATTGAATATAACCCTTCAAATGATTGTCCAACTATGTCTCCTGATACTGCATCTGTGATTAATGCTGTATCTAACGTACTTATATCTTGTGTAATAACTTTTCTAAAGACTTGTCCATCTTCAGAATATAAACTTTTTTTATTACTACAAGCCGAAAGTACTAAAACTACTATTAATAAAGTTGCTATATATTTTAAAGATTTCATTTTAAATTCATCCTCCTTCCCCGTTTTTTAAACGCTTTGCGCTTGATGTTCTTGTTTTAATTGAGCCGCTTCTTCATCAGTAACAAATACATAATGATCTGGTCTTATTTCTTGAAGTCTTCGCTCTGAATTTTTAGATTCATCTTCTTGATACGCTACACGTTTACGCGTTCTTTCACTATCTGGGTCAGGTTGAGGAATCGCTGATAACAATGATTTCGTATAATCATGTAATGGATGATAATAGATTTCGTCAGCTGAACCTAATTCGACAATTTTCCCAAAATGCATGACTGCTATGCGGTCAGAAATGTATTTAACCATTGATAAATCATGGGCAATAAATAAGAATGTAATTCCTCTTTCTCTTTGGAGTTTCAACATTAAATTAACTACTTGAGCTTGGATAGATATGTCTAGAGCTGAAATAGGCTCATCCGCAATAATAAATTCAGGTTCCACTGCTAACGCACGCGCAATTCCGATACGTTGACGTTGCCCACCAGAAAATTCGTGTGGATATCTATTCGCATGTTCTTTACTTAAACCTACCGTTTCAAGTAAGTCATAAACACGACGTTTACGATCTTTTTTACCACTTGCCAATTTATGAATATCAATACCTTCTGCGACAATATCCATTACTTTCAATCTAGGATTTAATGAAGCATAAGGATCTTGGAATATCATCTGAATTTTTTTATTAAATTTTAATAAATCTTTGCGTTTTGAAATTTTTTGAATATCTTGGCCATCGTATAAAATTTCTCCACTAGTAATGTCATTCAGCTTAATAATTGCTTTCCCTGTTGTTGATTTACCACATCCAGATTCTCCCACTAATCCTAATGTTTCTCCTTTATAGATATCGAAAGAAATGTCTTCAATGGCTCTAACTTCGTTGCGCTTACCTTCGTTAAAGTATTGTTTTAAATTTTTTATTTGTAATAAAGTCTCTTTATTATTCTTCATTGAACGACACCCTTTCTACTTGACGTGGTTTGTCATAATTATTAGGCATATGACGTTGTTTCTGTTTAACCATTGCTGGTGGTTCTACTTTAGGTGCACGTTCATCTAATAACCATGATTTTACAAAGTGAGTCGGTGATACTTTGAACCAAGGTGCTTCTTCTTTGAAATCAATATCCAATGCATACTGACTTCTTCTGGCAAAAGCATCTCCTTTAGGTGGGTGTAATAAATCAGGTGGTGTACCTGGAATTGCGATTAATTCAGTTTCATTACTTGTTGTTAAATCTGGCATAGATGATAAAAGTCCCCAAGTATATGGATGTTTAGGGTCATAGAAAATTTCGTCTACATCCCCTGTTTCAATCATTTGTCCTCCATACATTACTGCTACTCTATCAGCAATATTCGCTACTACACCTAAGTCATGTGTAATAAAGATGATTGAAGTATCAATCTTTTTCTGCAAATCTTTCATTAAATCTAAAATTTGAGCCTGCATTGTTACATCCAATGCTGTTGTTGGTTCATCTGCAATTAACACTTTAGGTTCACATGCTAAAGCTGTTGCGATAACAATTCTTTGTCTTTGACCACCTGAGAATTGATGTGGATATGCTTTGAAACGTTTTTCAGCGTTTGGTAAACCAACTAAATTTAAAATTTCTAATGCACGTTTTTTCGCTTCCGCTTTACTATAATTACGATGCTTAATTAAAGGTTCCATTACTTGCTTCCCAATTTGCATCGTTGGATTGAGTGATGTCATTGGATCTTGGAATATCATTGAGATATCTTTTCCACGTAATTTAATTAATTCTTTTTCAGATTTACTTGCTAAATCTTCGCCAAGAAAATCAATTGAACCTTTTTTAATACGACCCGCATCTCCTTGGAATAACTTTGTAATTGCTTTTGTAGTAACAGACTTACCTGAACCTGATTCACCTACAATAGCTAACATTTCCCCTTTGTTTAAATAAAAATCTACGCCTCTAACCGCTTGCACTTCCCCTGCAGTAATGTCAAAGGAAACATGCAAGTCGTTGACTTCTAATACTCTTTCTGACATAACGTGTGCCTCCTTTATTATTTACGCATTTTAGGGTCAAATGCATCGCGTAAACCATCACTAAATAGATAGAAAAATAAGATTAATAAACTTAAAATTGTTGCTGGAATAAATAATTCATGTGGATGAATTAATAACATGGCACGTCCATCATTAACTAATGAACCGAGTGACGTTTTTGGTGCAGGAACACCAATTCCAATGAAGCTTAAGAATGCTTCGAAGAAAATCGCACTTGGGACAGTAAACATAGATGTTACTACAATAGCCCCTAATGTATTAGGTAGAATGTGTTTGAAAATTAAATTGAATTTTGATGCACCTAATGTTCTTGATGCCATAACAAATTCTTGGTTTTTTAATTTTAAAAATTCACCACGAACGACCCTACTCATTCCTAACCATCCTGTAATTGACATGGCTAGAATAATTGTCCAAATAGAAGGCTCGAAAATAAGTACGAATAAAATTACTACGATAAGATTTGGAATTGAAGCAATGATTTCTAAAATACGTTGCATTACATCATCTACTCGTCCTCCAAAAAATCCTGAAATAGCGCCATATACCACTCCGATAAAAATATCCAATAAGGCAGCTACAATACCAATAACTAGAGATATTTGAGTACCTTTCCATGTACGTGTCCATAGATCTCTACCTAATTGATCTGTTCCAAACCAATAGTTATCTTTAGCGCCTACTTTTGCATATGCATCCTTACCATCAGAACCTGTGCCATCAAATGGTAAAAAATGAACTTTATCTAATACAGGTATTTTTGCTGGAAGATTTCGATAATCTACATTTTGTTCAGCAAAATCATGTTTACTCATCATTGGACCAACTAAAGCTAAAATTATTATTACTATTAAACCAATCATCCCTATTACAGCAAGTTTATTTCGTTTTAGTTGTGTCCATGCATCTTGCCAGAAATTTTTACTTTCACGTTGCATTTCTGGTTCTTTATGTAAATCTAAATCTCTCATTACAAAATCAGAAGCTGCAATTCCGTCAGAGGTATGTGTCAACGCTGCATTTGAATGATCATCAAATGGTTTTTCAAATTTATCATTTGTCATTATTTTTTACCTCCTTGAACACGGATTCTTGGATCAATAACGCCATATAAAATATCAACAATAAAGATAGACACTATAAATAACGTACTGAATAATATCGTTGTAGCCATAATAACTGGGAAGTCATTTGTTGTAATCGATCTAACAAATTGATCCCCTAGCCCTGGAACCCCGAAGATATTTTCAATTGTTAATGTACCAGTTAAAATACTTGCTAACATTGGAACAATAATTGTAATAATAGGAATTAATGCATTTCTTAGTGCATGTCCAAATAATACTCTCATTGAAGAGTTTCCTTTTGCACGTGCTAGTAATATGTAATCTGAGCTCAATACTTCTATCATTTCAGCTCGAATATATCTTGCAACTGTAGCTAAAACAGTAGCCGATAATGCTAATGAAGGTAAAACTGCTGTTGAAAATCCTTCCCAACCTGCTACTGGGAACCAGCGTAAACGTACTGCAAACACATATTGTAAAAGTACTGCTAATACGAATGAAGGTACTGATACAGCAATTACTGAAATGACAGTTGTTGTATAATCCACCCACGTATTTTGTTTAGTTGCTGCAGCTACGCCTAGGATTAAACCTAAAATAACCCCAATAATCATAGCGGTAATACCCATTTCCATTGAAGGAATCAATCTCGGTCTAATAAGCTCCCATACCGGTTGATTATGATATTGAAATGAATATCCAAAGTCCCCTGTGACAACATTTTTCAAATAATGAAGATATTGCACTGCTACTGGATCATTTAAACCATACTTTTCATTAAGTATTGCCTTTTGTTCAGCACTTAATTTCGCATCGTTAAACGGTGAACCAGGCATTAATTTCATTAAGAAAAATGTGATTGTAATGATTATGAAAAGCGATAAAAACATGTATCCCAAACGTTTTAAAATATATCGCGTCATTAAATAACCCCCTTATTGAATTTTCAAAATTAACATTCCCTTCAAAATTTTCAGAAATATTTAGTAACATTATATATATAATTTTCATATAATTGCAATATAATTTTCATAAAATTAAAAAAGTAAGCGTTTAAATAATATTCTTAGTAAGAACTTTGATAATCATTTTTCGCATATCTATAAATAAGAATATATA
>NZ_PPRC01000041.1 GCF_002902565.1 Staphylococcus petrasii
GAATTTTAAAATACCCTTATTTGCAATTTTAAGATACTTTTTAGAGCATTTAGGGGTATTTTATATATATTTATACCTAAAACTATTTAACAGCTCTTAAAACGCAAATATGAGCTAAATTTAAAAATCAGAAAAGCAAACCTTTACTTTAGATACTAACAAATTAAAATCTTATTTAATACTAAATACACAAAATACCTATATAAACGCTATACATAGCCTATAAGCATAGCTAATCGTCTGATTATGCAGTCTCGTTTTCTTAATACACTTGTTTTACTTATATAGAAATGATTAGCTATATCTTGCCACTCATAACAACCTATCGGGCACTCCCAGTATCTTAGACGAATAATCTCTTTAGTTATATTGTCCGCTTCATCTATTAGTTGATCTACACCATTAACAATATTACACAATCTCTTATATTTGTTCTTCATACCTATGCTAGTTGCTTCATCAATAGTATTATTTAGTAATTCAAAGTGAGTAAACTTCATTTCTTTACGATACTGCTCTATGTTTTCTAAATAGCCCTCTAGTTTCTTAATATCGTGCCTTTCAATCGTTAGCAAAGTAATACACCTCTAAATTTCAAGTTTTTTCAAGTTCTTAATGTAATATACCTAATTCATCAGATAAGCTAATAAGAATATTATTTCTTAAGTTATATGCTGTTGATTTACTTATGTTAGTCTTAAACGCTACTCCAGAAACATTTAGCTTCTCTGGGTTATTGAAGTAATACTTTTCCATAAATTGTCTGTTATCAAAGCTGCATGTCTTATAAACGTTTTCTATTGCTTCTTTCATCTTATTTAATTGCTTTAATTGTTTATTTTTCAAAGTCGCTTTTTCTTTAAATTGAAATGGATAAATTATTTTATTATTCAGACGTTCAATATCCCTATCTATATACTTATAATTTCTTAATTCACTTTCTAGATAGTTTATAGTCTCTTTTCTTAACCTCAATAATGATTACCTCTCTAATTAAGTTTTTATTGAAATGTAATACATAGACATAAAACCTATCATAACGGGATTTTATAGTAGGTTTTTTCAAGTTTTTTACAACCTATCAAATGCTACATAGAGCGTTGTAGTAGCTACTAAATCGTATAATGTAGATGTTTTATAACTATCTACTTAAATGTGCTTAAAAAGACTCTGAACACATTTTGCAAAACATTTACTTCTTTTTATGGTGTCCAAAAAGTCCCTTTTTTGGGAGTCGAAAAAGTCGTTTTGAGTAACTAGTTAAATTTATATCGACTTATTATTGAGGGGATAACCCCCCTTACTTATTCCACTAACCTTAACAAAGCTTAACTTTTTAAATTAAAGGGAACTGAGAAATGCCCCCCCTTTATCGTTAAATTATCAACAATTTTCATCATTCAAAGTAAGTTATCGTAAGTTTCCAACCTAATAGGAGGGGCTGTATAGCAATTCTTAGTATTTTTAGTATTGTACTACCGAATATGTAGTAATTTGCAGTAGTTTTAACAAACGCTAAATGTTAAATAGCTAAAATAACTTTAAAGCTATACTAAATCTGTATTTAAGCTCTTTTAAAACCCTCTAAAATTTTGCATTATTTAGCATTAACTAAACGCTCAAAAAAGATCGCATTCTTTTATGCTGTTAGACATTAACGACTAATAACTTAAATAAGCTCTAGCACTTTTATGAGCAATAGCTTTTTATAATCAGCGTTTACGTCGTTATTTTGAAGTGGTATATATATTTTTAACACTCACATTTTCCAACAATTTTATTAATACATTGAATTTTGTCCTATATTTTCCTACATTTTGAACTACTACATACATTTGCAATATAGGATTTGATCCCAACATTTCCCAACAATTTAAGCGTATTCAATCTATAAAATTATGAAGCGGTTAATCTATTAATCAACCTCATCAGCTATCTTATCAAGCAACCCATTATATAATTGTCTTATTCTCTCACCTGAAAGATTAAATATATTACCTACTTCGTTTAACGACTTACCCTGACATAATAAATAAAATACAAAATATCCTTTTCGTGTTCCTATTCTATCGACAATACGTTCAAGCTCATTAAAAAAGATTTGATTGTCGATATTATCATTTACATCTACCGCTTCGACATCATCATTAATTTCAAAGAAGTTATCTATATCCAACTCACTTTCACTGATATCAATTGTTGTATTATTTTGATAATCTTTAATGAATTGCTTTATAGTCTCTTTACTATATTTCATACCTAAACCTCTGTTTTATACGAATGTGTAGCTTGATAGATATCACGTCTTAACCGTTCAATTAAATTACCATCAGCACTGTTTCCATTAGAACGCAAATAGAACATAACTTCCTTTTGTTCTAATGGTGCATACCCCTTAACTATGTGTTTTAATATCGCTAACTTTCTACTGGATCGTTTAATATATCCATTCAGTTTAGCTTTTTCATCAATTATACTAATCACTAACTTTTCTAAAGGATAAGAAATAGATACAACGCCATAAACATCATTTGTAGTCATATGTGACATATTTAAGTGATACATCATCTCTATTTGCGTAGTAATAGCTTTAATCTTAGTGTTTATAAACTTAGGATTATACTCTGTTAGTAAAGCATACTCAGATATTTTAGTTTCATGATAGGATAATGTGTGACTAATTCTTTTAAGGATCATATATGCACCTCACAGATAAAATGAGCCTATCGCTAAGGATAGGCGTGTATGATATTAACCTTTGATAATGCGATTTTCTCTAGCCATCTGCATAAAACTTACATCTCTTTTTGATTTTTGTGATAATTCTTTTCTACGTTGTTCATTATTATTTTGGTTAATTTGAGCCTCAACGACATCTAATAATTTATCACGATCTTTATCTGACAAATCAGTTTCTAACATGATGTGATTGGATACCTTATCTAAATTGTGTTTTCTAGTCATTATTTATCACCTCTAAATTTAAGTTTATGATTGTATTGATCTGTAAATGGTAATTCTATACCTGTAATGTATGGACTGTATAGAATATCTCTAAAGTGATTTCGCAATTCCCTTTTTACTTCATCATCTTCATCAAAGTTTTCTCTATGATATGGAATAGTGTAACGGTTATACTCTTCTTCGTATTTAGCATTTAAATCATTAATTTCAGTTAATACTGTGTTAAATTCTTCAATAATTGGCTTGAATTTTGCTAATATACGTTCTTTGTCTTTTTTGTACAAATGAGGTAAATCTGCTTGATGTTTAATAAGTTCAATTGCCTTTTTACGTCTAGCCTCGTCAAATACTTCTTTTTTAGTCGATAAGCGTTTCTCTAAGGCTTTCAGTTTCTTCTCATTGCTATCAAATGTAGTATAGAGTTCATCAGCCTCATCATCTTGTGAGTTAGCAATTAGTTCTTTATATTTAACTTTATCTTCCTTAATTCGTTGCGTGAGTTCTTGACGTTCTTTTTCAAGTTTATTGATATTCTCTCTTTGACCTGTCACATATTCATTGTATTCATCAAAGTATTTAGCTGTTTTCAATGATATACCTCGTTTCAGTTATATTTTTTAAAATTATTACTCTTGTGCAATCTCAGCAGCACCACGTACTAGATAACCTTAAATCTCAGTTTTCTTTAACGCCTCATATCGCTTTAAACTACCTTCGATATGACGCTTGATACTTCTTAAGGCTAATTCTTTCTGTTCCTCAGATTTAACCATGAAATAACCTCTTGCATCTTTTTTATAGCTATATCCGATTGGATAACCATAATCAACTACTAAACTATTAATCGTATTTCTTAACCATCTATCGTTGTTTCGGTTAAATTCCATATTCAATTGATTAAATATATTTTGCTTAGTAATAATCTCGTGCTTAGTGTTGCGTAATACGTTTAATACTCTGATATAATCGTTCGTTAATTCTTTTTCAATTGTTATTGTCATTGTTTTATCCTCATTTCATTCTTAATTGAGCAGACCTAAGTAAATGAGGAGGTATTAAATGAAACAAATCAATCAATTTACAATTTTTAACTATTTTGCATTCGTGATTTCAGCGAGCAAGAAACTAACCAATCTACATAAAAGTATAATTACTTCTATAACACTATTATACTAAATTTACACCTAAATAACAAACAAATGTTCTTATTTTAGCAACGTTTATATAACTTCTTAACATTCCATTTAACACTATAAATAAAGCGTTTATACTACTTTTCATACAATTTCACACACTTTCTATTATAGAACTTATGTTCGTTT
Organism: Staphylococcus petrasii; assembly: GCF_002902565.1. Taxonomy (GTDB): domain Bacteria; phylum Bacillota; class Bacilli; order Staphylococcales; family Staphylococcaceae; genus Staphylococcus; species Staphylococcus petrasii. The sequence continues at coordinate 4,287 of NZ_PPRC01000041.1, forward strand.
TTTGCCTTAACTCAATCTAAAATCATTAACAAATCTTAACAATTACGATTTACATAAAAAAGCCATGCCCCTATTAAAGTGCATGACCTATAATTTTTCGCTTTCACTCCATCATAATAAGACTGTTTCAATTCATTCAGTCGCTTAATCAATACTTTACTATCAACTTCATTAGCCTGTTCATTCTGAATAAACTCAGTAATGATTTTCAAGCCCTCAACTAATTCTGGTGCTGGTTCATTAATTCCGGTAGCTAACTGATACAATGCCTCCATATTACCTATAACATCTGCATTACTAGTTTGAACGCCCTCAAGTTCATCTATATTGAAATCTTTACTCATGTAGTCGAACATGTCACTATTATTACTTTCTGCAAAGGTTTCTAGGCCGTACATGAAATACTCATTATCAAACATGAAACTAGCCATCATATCGCTTATAGTGTCATTTGTACCATCTGGTTTTTCATAACCTGCATAATGCCCCTCAATGCTCTCTATAAGTTTCTCAGTATGCTTCTCTGAGGCAATCTCAAAAGATTTTCTCACTTCACAATCTTTTATCAATACATGAGCGTACATCTTCCCTTTGCTCATCAGATATACAACATTAAATGGATCGTTATATATCTTAAATGCAAAAGGTACTTTATAACTACTTTCACATAGTCCGGTGAAATATCTTAATAATGTTGCTGCTCTAGTTTCAAATTCATTTGCTATAATTTCAACGTTCATACTATACACGTTCCTTTCTTTTAATCATCAAGTTTTCGTTAGCTTTTCCAACTTTACCGATACTTTCAAATTTATATCTTTCAAAATATTTTGTATTATTATCGCTCTCAGTCCATAAGCAAGCCTCAAGATTAAGTTTTGTAGAAATTGCCAATACATCTTTTAATAGGATTTTGCCATGTCCTTTTTTAAGTGAATTTAAATTATCTATTTCAATGATCCAATCACTATTAAAATATTGACTAAGTAACGGATTAGGCTTTCTAATATTAAACTTTATTAGTGCTTTGAAATCTTTAGTTATCAATGATATATCCCTACCAAAACAATAGAGATAATATTTTTTATTTAATAAAATAACTTCTTGAATAAAGATTTTATGAGTTTTAGTAGAATTAGTTAAAAGACTTATAATCAAACCTTTAGCCATGTTTTCTTGTTCTTTCTTCACATGCTGCTGAAATTTATTATTATTTATAAACATCTTAAATTGTTGGTGTCCTATTTCTGTAATTGTTGGCATACTTAACCTCCGTATTTAATAATTGTGTACGATACACAGAGCTGTACACTACATATTTTTTAAATGTGTACCAGTTAAAACGTTGATACAAGTTGGTTTAAAAGATTAGTACACAGAGTACACACTATTTTCAAAAATATTTGTATATTGAATAAATGTAATAATTTTTAAGCAATTAAAGTTTTTATTAAAATATATTATTACTGTGTACTTTGTGTACAATGTGTACTACTTATCTTAAAACGTTGATATCATAACTTTTATAGAGTACACACTCTTTTAAAAAGAATGTGTACATATGTGTACTAAATTTCACATGTATAAGGACTATGTGAAACTGAAAAGTCAAAGCCTAATTCTTCTACAATACTTTTTTTAATTGCATATCCTAAATGTCTTTCAGAATTATGTCTAACTTGTTTTTGAAGTCTATTCTTATCTGTGATTAAATAGCCTTTTTTCTCCCATTGAGATGTAATAGTTTGAGTTTCATATCCTAACTTAGCTTTAACAGTTTCATTTTTAATACATAAATAATCAGATTTATAAACTGCTATAATCTCGCCATTATTAACTGGACTATATCCCTCACCAATGATATTGTTTCGATTAGCGTCTAAATATTCCAATAGTCCCTCAAGCATTTGTTTAGGTTTATCTATTGTTTTATTATTATTCAACATATTTTCATATGCTTGGTTAATAATCTTATAGTAATCATGTTCAAAGCCATCAATATCATTAAGAATTTCACCAGTAAGCTGTAATAAGGCAAAACACTTCCCAATACGTTGCATTACTTCATTGATACCTTTCTCATTAAAATATCTTAAATAGCTTTCAAAACTTTCTTTGTATTCATCTTTTTTTGATTGATATTGTTTAATAAATTCAATTCCTAGAGTGCCATAATTCTCTCTAAATTCATGATCTAACGAGATGAAATCATAATTATCTGGATAAGGTTGTTCTTCTAAAGTAACGACACGAGCAGATACTCCTGCTTTATCTTCTGCCATATTCGTAATTGAGGCCTCACCAGTAGAAAGCATGATATTTTTCCATTCTTTCTTTTCATCAATAGTTAAATTCTTATTACTTCGGCTTTTACTTTCACCACTTGAATAGTTGTAGACTGCATTAGCTATAAAATTAGGTGATATATTACGTGTATCATCTTTAAACATTGGAAAAGAGTTCAAAAATGCAGCCATAGCCTCAATACTATTTCTAGTAGAACTCCATGTAGTTGTAAGGTCAGTAGTTCCCCACACACTAGCCACTAAGTTCAATGTAAATGTTTTACCTGTTGAAGTACTTCCAGCAAGTTCAACAATAAATGGCATAATATCAAATTCATATAGTAATACTGAACCTAGTGAGGCGTATAACATCACCATTACCATAGGCAAATCTTTAATTTTTACAAATACTTTTTTTGAATAATCTTCAATTGTTCCTTTAGATTTAAATGAATTGACTAACTTTTGAAAACCTTTATCATTATTGAAAAACTTTATATTTTTGTGTTCCATTTCGTCCTTATATGGATAAATGAAATAATCTTTTACATGTCCTAATCGAGTTGCTACTTTTATATTGATAGGTGGACTATATCTCTTAGATTGATTAATATAATCAACTAATTTTGATGAAGTATTTGAAGTTACATCTAGTTTCCTATTTGCTAATTTGAGAAGTTGTCTATTATCTGTGATTTCTTCGGCAGTAACATTTAAATTTACTGGTGTTCTATTATCAAAAAAGTGCATGTTATAACTCACTTCACCATTTTCAATATTTTCATATCTAGTATTGATTTCTGGAATAGTAGTAGTGATAAATCTTTCTTTATCTGGTTCACCATCTTTTCTACTTGGAATAACTTGATAAAGTGCTGCACCATAACTATTAGGTTTCACTTTGTAACCATCTGGAATAATATTGGGAGTATATGTCTTTTTATTCATATTCTCTTTAATTTCGTTCATAATTTCATCATTAGTAAAGTTCATAGAAAACTCCTCTCTAGTTGTTATAGTGTTTTTTCATAATAGAATAAAAAGTAGCATTAATTTCACGTTCATTCATTGGTGGTGTGCATGATTGCCCCCACATCTGAGCAAAGGCATAAATTATATGTTCATTTACTCTACGATTGAATAAGTGTCCTAAAATGCTTGCTAGTGACGAATTACGCCCACCTTCACTAACGCCAAATGCTTTTTCTTGCCAATGACTTGGATCGCGTCTTTTGAAGTTTCGAGTAGAATTTTCTTTACTAGATATATCAAATAATTTAGCCCACTCTTTAAGTACTGATTTATCTAAAATTGCAGCGTCGCTAAATTGATATTCAAAAGGACTTTCTTTACTTTTTCTGACTGGTAAAGCCATAGCCCTAGATGGTTGATAACTGCCCTCATCAATTTTGCACGCTATTTTTTGTGCTAATGTTCTTACATATGCACGATATTCATTTGCACTTATACGTTCACTCAGTGGCACATATAAGCGTATTCTAGGACTTTCATTTGTGTGTCTGAATGTTGTATGCCAAAACCATGCAAAGCCTTCTAATTCGCTTTTAATTGACTTGTGTAGCATGTTTAAATCATCTTCATCATCATAATCAAGTACAAGTACATCTCTATAAAGTACATTGTCATCATTTCTGTATTTTTGATATTCATGGCCTTTATCATCTACACCGTCAGAAAGATCACCGTATACTGCTGTTCCTCTAGCATATTTATTTATATTATTTTGTGGAATGGATAAACGACTAATTAATTCACTCCACTTAGGTTGAGAGAAGTTTTTGAATGAAGTTGATTTTTCGTTTCCATACCAAACCACACTCACTTGAGTATCATTTTCTAATTGAATTACGCTCAATTTTATACCTCCATGTATTAAAACAAGAGCAAAGATGTTATAATACAAATGGAGTATTTTCTTATTGCTCTTGTGTTTTATAAATTTTGTATATTACGCGTTATCTGATTCCTCGCCAAAGTTCTCAGATGACGCTTTTTCTATTTCACGGATTTTCATCATAATGTCATCAAAATCTCTCATATACATAAGCATTAAATCAATAACTTGTGTGTTTTTGATACGATGCTCGTGATATTTCCAGCCATGCGTATATATTTCTTTTTTAGTTAACATATGATTAGGTTCATGTGTGAAATACTCATCATCAAACCATACAAAAGATGTTACGACATCATTAATTTTTTCTTGTACTACTTCTAAATCATCAAATAAATTTCTTAATTCCCAATCCATTATTGCTTAACTCCTTAACTAATTTTTTGTTTATTATAGATTTCTTTAGCTTCAATTAAACTTTCTAAAGTACGCTTACAGTAGTCTATTTTCTCCAAATCTTCACGACTGAAGAAACTTAACTGACTTTGACTTTCAAATATAATTTCTTCTTCATTTTTAATAATCCAGTTGATAGCACGCATGATATTTTGTTTATTCACATCTAATTTAGCAGCCATTGTTTCACTCCACTTCAATATTTCCAACAATATAATCCAACGCCCATTCTAAAATGCCGATCACATGTCCTTCTCTATCTGTTGTATGTTCATGTTCACCCGTGTTATCTATAACGGAATAGTAGTAAATTTCTTTATCTTCATTCATAACATCACTTAATGTCATTGTTACTTCATCAAGAATAGAAAATGCCTCATCTTCAAAATCTAATTCAGCAAGAATGTTAAATAATTCTTTATGAACTAGTTTTAAAATGTGTTCATAAAATGCTGTATCATCATAGCGGTAATCCGTTATGGAATGAAATCTATCTTTCGCTGATAAGAATATGTCCTTATCTTTTTCATATAATACTTTTTCTAATACTTGAACCACTTTTGATAATTGATATTTTTGTTTAATTTCCATTTCCTATACACTCACTTTCTTATCTTTAAGTTCGACAATTCTATTAATATCTAACTCCATACATGCAATAGCTATGTTAGGACTAACTTCAGGAAAATGTTTCTTAAATACATCAGGCGCTATATTTAAAATTAAATTCCCTTCAACATCTTTCACACAAAACCAACCGACGACGCTTTTTGTTATCACTACTTGTTGTTTCATATCTTTATCCTCCTAAATTGTGCTAAGTAACTTCTTAACATTAATCTGTTTTAAATCATTGTTGTGTATGTCCATATGTGATGTGATTTTCTCCATAAATTCATCTACATCAGATTTCTTAAATCGGTATGTGCTGCCTACCATATAGTACTTAAGCCCGTTATTAATAAGTAACTCCTCAATTGTTGGTTTACTTAAATTTAGGTATTCAGCTAATTCTTTGTAGGTCATGAAGAATTTTTCTCTAGCCAATTCATCTACACGTTGATTAATGGCTTGCTCTAGTAATGCACGTGCTTCTTGTTCATCTATATTGATGTTGAACATTGGTTAAGCCTCCTTTTTATTTAAAGATTCTATCCCTAAAAATTCATTTGGTGTAACTTTTAAATAATTACATAATTTCAAAATTACGGATAAACTAGGATTTTGAGTTTTCTCATAATACAAACCATATAAAGTTGTTTTAGCTATACCTGTACCCTCATGAACTTTTGCGATTGATGATTTATTAATTGCTATCAATACACGAAATTCATTTTTCATCATACTCACTCCTTTATAACAGAAGTCTGTGATATTTTTTTATAATCTGTTATTAATGTCATTGTATGCTTTATAAAAATAAATGTCAATACTCAAAACTATTTTAGTGAACTCTGTCTTTTTTTAGCGTTATATAGTAATATATCTATATAAATATTTGGAGGTAAAAATATGATTCAAAGTAGATTATCGGTATTAATGGCTGAAAGAGGTTTAAAAATATCTGATTTATATGAGGAAACTGGAATTTCAAAAACCACATTAATGGCAATCGCTGAAAATACTGGTAAAGGTGTTCAATATGATACAGTTGATAAATTATGTAATTTTTTAGGTGTAACTCCATGTGAATTTTTTGAGTATTCACCATATCTAGTTAGTTTTAGAATGGATAAAATTAAGTCAGATCGAAATATTCCTATTGATTATACAATTACAATTAAAAATCAAAATTACGAAAAACTCTTTTACTTATATGTTTTTATTTATCTAGGGAATTCTTATGACATTCCCGTTAGAAAAGATGAATTTAAAGCTTATATTGATATTAACCTAGAAAGTTCAGAACATTACAATGATGAAGAGTTTTATAATTTTATTTCTGATTTAACCATTTCATTTAGAACTGATTTTATAAATAAAATCATAGGCTCTATTACATCATTATTGTTAGACTTTGAAGAAGTAAGAACTATTGATAGCAAAAACATTAGTTTTAAAAAAGGCGATTATATTGCTTTAGGATTATTTAGAGAAAGCAAATATGAAACACTGAAAAAAATTACACTCAAATAAAGGTGAAAATTATGGCAAGCTATGACCAAATCGCTAAAAATAACTGGCGTTATCGCATTTCACTTGGTAAAAACGTAGACACTGGCAAATACGAATACATATCTAAGACTGGTTTCAAACGTAAATCAGACGCTAAACATCAAGCTGAAATGATTGAACGTCAATTAAGAAATGGTGATTATATTGCCCCTTCTTCTAGCACCTTCAAACAAGTAGCTGATGATTGGCTTAAACAGTATGCTAATGATGTAAAAGTAAGTAGTGTCAGAGCACGTGAGAAAGCTATACAGCACGCCATAGAGCGTTTTAATACTAAACCAAAACCATCAAGAAACATGATTATCAGCGCTTTGTGGACGATATGAGCGCACAGTATAGCAAGAATTATGTTGATAGTATTGTGGCTTCTACAAATATGATATTTAAGTATGCGTATGATACGAGATTAATAAAAGCTATGCCTAGTGAGGGTATTAAACGACCTAAGAAGAAAGTAAGCGTGGAAGAATTAGAAGATATTGAGATACACAAAAAGTTTCTTGAAAAAGATGAATTATTTCAATTCCTGGAGATTGCTAAGTATCACCATTCACCACAAAATAGCTTTGAAGTATTTACCACATTGGCATACACTGGCATGCGTGCAGGCGAGTTGTTAGCGTTAAAATGGTCTGATATAGACTTTGAGAATGACACAATTAGTATTACTAAGACTTATTACAATCCGAATAATAATAAAAAGAATTATCAGATACTTACACCGAAAACTGAAAGTTCAATCGGTAAAATATCAGTAGATCCTCATGTGATTCAATTACTCAAAGATTATAAGGTAAATGTCCAGGACGCTTGGAAAAATGAATTATATGTAGATAATAATTTTGTGTTTACTGATGTGAATGGTTATCCTCTTGTGATTAAAAAGCTGCAATTATGGATAAAAGCTATACTTAAAAAGACTGACATAACCAATAAACAAATAAGCACGCACTCATTCCGTCATACACATTGCGCCCTACTTATAGAGGCTGGCGTACATATCAAGGAAATACAAGAAAGACTACGCCACAAAGATATAAATACCACAATGAACATCTACGCTAAAATTACCAACTCATATAAAAAAGACGCTTCCCACAAGTTTAGTCAACTCATGGAAAACGTCTCAAAAGAATTATTTTAAGATTTTTATGTCATTATTATGTCATTCATATTGACTAAACGCCTTTAAACCAACGTTTATTGGCGTTTTTACATCATACCTGGCATGCCGCCCATACCTGCATCATTTTTCTCAGGTTCTGGGATTGTCGCAACAACAGCTTCAGTTGTTAAGAACATAGCAGCTACACTTGCAGCATGTTGTAATGCTGAGCGAGTTACTTTAGTAGGGTCTACAATACCTTCTTCAAGCATGTTTACCCATTCGTTTGTAGCAGCGTTGAAACCAACACCAGCATCCGCATTTTTAAGTCTTTCCACAATTACTGAACCTTCAAGTCCAGCATTTTCAGCGATTTGACGTACTGGTGCTGATAAAGCTTTAAGCACAATGTTTACACCTGTAGCAACATCGCCTTCCGCTTCAATTTCTTCTACTTTATTATAGATGTTGACTAAAGCAGTACCGCCGCCTGCTACGATACCTTCTTCTACAGCAGCACGTGTAGAGTTTAATGCGTCTTCAATACGTAATTTACGTTCTTTTAATTCAGTTTCAGAAGCTGCACCTACTTTAATAACAGCTACGCCACCAGCTAATTTAGCTAAGCGTTCTTGTAATTTCTCTCTGTCAAAGTCTGAATCTGTTTCTTCAATTTGTGCTTTAATTTGGCTAACACGTGCATCGATGCTGTTATCATCACCGTCACCATCAACAACCGTTGTGTTGTCTTTAGTCACTTCAACTTTATTTGCACTACCTAACATATCGATAGAAGCATCTTTTAATTCTAAACCTAAGTCGTCAGTAATAACTGTCGCACCAGTTAAAATTGCTAAGTCTTCTAACATTGCTTTACGACGATCACCGAATCCAGGTGCTTTAACTGCAACTGCAGTAAATGTACCACGCATACGGTTTAATACGATATTAGTTAACGCATCTCCTTCTACTTCATCAGCAACAATTAAGATTGGACGGCTAGATTGAACCACTTGTTCTAATAAAGGTAAAATGTCTTGGAATGATGAGATTTTTTTATCAGTAACTAAAATGTATGGTCTTTCTAATTCAGCAATCATTTTATCTGAATCAGTTACCATGTATGGAGATTGGTAACCTCTATCAAATTGCATACCTTCTACTACTTCTAATTCAGTGTCTAAACCATTTGATTCTTCAATAGTAATAACACCGTCGTTACCTACTTTATCCATTGCTTCAGAAATGTATTTACCGATTTCTTCATCAGCTGCTGAAATTGCACCAACTTGCGCGATTTCATTTTTGTTTTCAACTTTTTGAGAAATATCATGTAACGCTTCAACAGCAACTCTCACTGCTTTATCGATACCTTCACGTAAACCTACGGGGTTAGCACCACTTGTTACGTTTTTAAGTCCTTCTTGAATCATTGCTTGCGCTAATACAGTTGCTGTAGTAGTACCGTCACCAGCGATTTCATTTGTTTTATTCGCTACTTCTTGTACTAATTTAGCACCCATATTCTCATAAGGGTCTTCTAATTCAATTTCTTTAGCGATTGTAACACCATCGTTTGTAATTAAAGGTGCTACATATTCTTTATCTAATACAACGTTACGGCCTTTAGGACCAATAGTTACTTTAACTGCGTTTGCTAATTTATCCACACCACGTAACATTGCTTGACGTGCGTCTTCTGAGAATTTAAGATCTTTAGCCATTATTTGACCTCCGTAAAATTTTAATTTTTATCGTTAATATTAATTATTTTTATTTTTCAATGATTGCTAGTAAATCTTCTTCATTTAAAATTAAGTATGTTTCGTCTCCGCGTTTAACTTCTGTACCAGCGTATTCTTGGAATACAACTGTGTCACCTTCTTTAACCTCTGGAGCAATCTTTTCACCATTGTCAAGGACACGGCCTGAGCCTACAGCGATTACTACGCCTTCATTTGACTTTTCTTTTGCGCTATCTGTTAACACAATTCCACTTTTAGTTGTTTGTTCTTGTTCTTTTCTTTCGATAATCACACGACTTCCTAATGGTTTAAGCATGATTGTTCCTCCCTTAATAGGTCTCTTTTTAGCACTTAAATAACTTGAGTGCTAATCTAATTTTTATAATAATCAAAGTTGGTCAATTTTTCAAGCAATATGGTTTTTCTTATTTTTGTACATCCCTTATATTTACGATAAAATAGAAATTACTGATATTTAGATGGAGGTTTAACATGGCAAGATTTTGGGTGGCATTTTTAACACTACTGATTTATGCATTGGCACAGTTCTTACCACTTTTCTTGGAAAAGACGCCAATGTTTAGTCATCTATCTGGAATGGCTTTAGCTAGAGCAGGCGTATATACGCAAGTCATTCTATTTATCATAGCAGCCGTGCTAATTATATGGTTAAATTCGATCATTAAAAATCCTAATGTGATTGAACGAGGTCATAAGGAATATAAGCGCTACATTATTCCATGGGCTTTATTAGGATTTTGTATCGTAATGATTTATCAAGTTATCGCTGGCATCATTAATATGTGGATCTTCGGTAAGCCGCAACAAAGCCCTAACACAGAAAGAATAATGGCGATTGCTAAACAACTTCCTGTGTTTATCGTACTTATTTCTATCGTAGGTCCTATCCTTGAAGAATACGTATTCCGAAAAGTTATATTCGGCGAACTTTACAATAAAATTAAAGGGAACCGTATCGTCGCCTTCCTTATAGCATCTATTATAAGTTCACTATTATTTGCAATTGCACATAATGACGTTAAATTTTTACTAATTTACTTTGGTATGGGCATGATTTTCTCACTAGCTTATGTCTTCACAAAACGTATTGCTGTACCAATCATTATTCATATGATGCAAAATGGCTTTGTCGTAATGATGCAATTCTTCTTTAGTGATGCAGTTAAAGATATACAACATCAAACAAATTTCATTTTACATTTTTTATTTTAATCTAATTTAAAACGCATCTAATACTCAAATCTTTATTTAATATAAAGACGAGTGTCTAGATGCGTTCTTTTGTATTATTTAATTTTTCAATAGTTTAAATAAATAGCGCCCTATGATGCCTAAAAATATAATAATGATACTACTAATTAATACAATATTTACTTTATCAAAATTATATTTCCCTTTTGCTTCGCTCTTCTCATCATCATTAGATTCAATTATCTTTTTATGACTATGAATATCCGCTTCATCTTCACTTTCTTTTGAATGTTTATCACTAGGCTTTTTCAAATCAGGCATTGAACCAATCTCACCTGTAATTAACGCTAAGACTTGTTCATCCAAATTCTTATAATATTCTCTTGCATTAAGAGGGTTAAAATACTCAAATCTAAAGTAATTTGATTTACGTTGTAAAGAATTTAAATATTCATTATTAAATGTTTGCTTTCGAAAAAGTCTGTAAAAATCTTGATCCGTAACGTTGTCCTCATTTTCACCTAAACGATTAACACGATTAATAATAAATGGATTATATTTATATGAACCCGTCGCGAGTGTATCGAATCTGTGTAACAATGATGTCCATCTATTATTTCCGCTAGCATTATTATCATCGCGACTTACATAATGATGATTAAATTGGTGGTCATTATAGTTATGGTCATTTATTGTTGATTGACCGTAATGCCACTGTTGTTTAGTGTTAGTATTTGATTGATTAGATGAAGCATAATGATTCTCTGATTGAGACGTACGCCCATTATTCTTATTAGGATAGATTTGATGAATCATCGCATCTGAGACATTTTGATTACTTTGTTCTCCCTTATGCTTATAACCGCCTTGATAGTCATAACTATCGTTTCCATTAGACGATTGATGATGTTGTGACTGTGAACTGTCGCCATTTGAAGTTTGATGAGACGTATTTTGATTAGGATTTCCTGAATGCGTCTGATTATTATCTCCATTTGAATCATGTTTACTACCTTGGTCATATTGTCCTTGATGCTGGCTATTCATGTGGTGAGATGAATCTGATGAATTTGATTGACCTGATTGATTTTTGTCATTATTGCCTGATTGACCTTTGTCATTATTATCAGAAGGTTTCGATTGATGTTGGTCCGAACCTTGTGAATCTCCATCTTGATTTGACGGTGTTTTATGCGAATTATCATCCTGATCTGACGGAGTTGTATGAGAATCTCCGTCTTGATCTGACGACTTTTCACTCTGATCATCCTTATCCGAGTCATCTGGTTGACCATCTTCTGATGAAGAATTTGATGAATCATCTTTACCCTCATTATCATCCTTGCCAGGATCATCCTCAGAATTTCCGTTATCGTTCTCATCCTTGCTAGGTTCATCCTCAGAACTTCCACTATCATTGTCACCATCGTTAGGTGTCTCGTTGCTGCCATTTTCATCAGTATCTGGCTCGCCTTCATGAGAACCATCATTTTGGTCGTCCTGATTATCCTCATCACTCACATCATTACTACCATCAGACTCTGAATTATCATTAGAATTCGACGTTCCATCTTCATTAGATTGCTCATTGTCACCATTCTCTTCTGATGGTGGCTGAGTATCATCTTCGTCCTCAGACTTCGGCGTCTCCTCAGACGGTTCCGATTGAGATGTCGAGTCCTCTCCCTCATTCACTTCATCCGACTTCTCAGTAGATGGTACCTCTTCACTTTCTTGATTATTTAATTCATTACTATTTTTACTTTCATCAGTTTCTTTTTCTTGAAAAGGCTGTTCCGAATGACCACCACGATTATCATTGTTTGAATCATTTTCATTTTTTAATTCTTCATTTGATTGTGAAGTGTTTACATCTTCTTGTGTATTTTCGGTTTCTACTGTTTCATTTGATGTTTCCTCTGCATGAACGTGTGGGCCTATCAATGACGTCCCTAAAGTTAGAAGTATAGTTGCATGGGCTAATTTCTTTTTCACCAATCGTCACCTCCTTCTTTCTTTTAACACTTCTAGTATAAGGAATATAATTGTCTTATGCATGTAAATAAGAAGAATGATAAAAAATATTAATACTTTTGAAACTTTTTGTTATATTTATTTTACTTATCAAAGTATAATATTTATACTTAACTTGTATCATTTAAAACAAAGGAGACATAGACATGGGTTTATTTGATAAAGAAAACACAAAACCATTTTTAAAAGAAATCGAAAACAGACGTACAATTTATAAAACTGAAACATCAATTTCTATCAGCGACGAAGAATTAGAAGAGTTAATTGAACATATTATTAAATATATGCCTTCAGCATTTAACTCTCAATCTACTCGTATTGTTTTATTATTAAACGATAACCATAGAAAATTCTGGGATAACACAAAAACTGTATTAAGAGATGTAATGGGTCCTGACCGTGACTTCGAACCTACAAACCAAAGAATTGAAGGTTTCAAACATTCTTACGGCACAATTCTTTATTTCGAAGATGAAGACGTGGTTAAAGCATTACAAGAAAAAATGCCAAGTTACGCTGACAACTTTGCAAACTGGTCAGTACAAACAAATGCAATGCACCAATTTGCAATTTGGACTGCTTTAAGTTCAAAAGGCATCGGCGCTTCATTACAACACTACAATCCATTAGTGGATCAAATTACAGCACAAGAATTTGATATCCCAGCTTCATGGAAATTAGTTGCTCAAATGCCATTCGGTGACATTCGTGAAGAAGCAGCTGATAAAGAAATCCAACCAACTGACAATCGTTTTATCGTTAAAAAATAATATACTATTTGGAGCAAGTTAGATAATCGTTATTCTAACTTGCTCCTTTTTTGATTTTCCCTACATATTTTAGTACATTTAAAACAATTATAGGGATGAGGAGCGATACAATGAAAATTCAATTATTTCAATTTTATGTTGAATACGGAAATGCTGAGAAAAATGAACAAAAAATAAAACAATGGTTTGAAAAAGAATTAAATGAAGATACTGAAGTCGTGGTCTTACCTGAAATGTGGAATAATGGGTATGCTTTAGATGAATTATCACATAAGGCTGATAAAGAATTAGCTAGAAGTTTTCCTTTTATTCAAACACTTGCTAAAACATATAACGTAGATATAGTAGCCGGCTCGGTGTCAAATACACGTAATGGCAAAGTATATAACACCGCTTTTACTGTTTCAAAAGAAGGCCAAAGAATTAATAAATATGACAAGGTTCATTTAGTACCTATGTTAAACGAACCAGAATTCTTAGAAAGTGGCAAAACAGCTCCTGAACCATTCGCCCTTTCTTCAGGCGTTATCGCAACGCAAATCATTTGCTATGATTTACGCTTTCCTGAACTTCTTCGATACCCAGCACGTGAAGGTGCACAAATTGGCTTTTATGTAGCACAATGGCCTACTCCACGTTTAAACCATTGGAGAGCGTTATTACAAGCACGCGCTATTGAAAACGATATATTTATTATTGCATGTAATGGTACAGGTAATGATGGAAACACAGATTATGCGGGCCACTCAATGGTTATTAACCCTAATGGAGAAATCCTGGCTGAACTTGGTCAAGAAGAAGAAAGTATTGTAGTAGATATTGATATAGATGAAGTAGAACAACAGCGTAATAATATTCCAGTATTTAAAAATTTAAGATTAGAACTTTATAAATAAGTTTTATCAACATAAAAAAGCCGTGAGCTTGGGAGAGACTCACGGCTTACGTTTTATTAAGGGAATGTTTTTTTACAGTTATTTTTCAATCTTTTTGGGGATGTTATTAATTATGAAAAATTATCATTTTATACAAATGATGTTACGATAGCTTTTATCGTTGAGAATAATTGCCTTCTATTACGTTAATAGCTAAGTCAATCATCCTCGACTGAGTTTAATACTTCAGTCACTTTTTAATTAGTATTCATTAATAAGTTGGGATGGCTTATTAATGAATAAATCAACTACACGAAGAAAACAAAGTTAAATTACTTCTACTAAGAGAATTTACTAAATTGACAATGTAGATTCTGCCATTATCAACTATTATGAAGCTTAACTACAGCTACACAAACACTCCTTCCAACTTGGGGCAAGATGAAATGATTTCGCAACTACAAACAAAATCATCATCCTTTACTGCCAATAAAACAATAACTATTAAATTTAAAGACTAAGATTATTAAGTTGTTATCACATCTATGTGATATGTCTATATTAAAACACATACTCCACGCAATTTTGCGAAAACTTCTTAACTTGCAATTTTTTATACTAAACTGTATGTTTTTATATGTTAAAATATTATATGTATTTTAAATACAACAGTTAAGTATTAATTTTGAACAGTTAAGCAATGTTTTACAGACTGGTTGCACAAAATTGTATAATCGATTTAAGGAGAGTGGCACAATATTGAAAGCAATTGACAAACAAATTGAGCGCTTTGCTTCATACTTACAACGCAAAAATAACCTTGATCATATACAATTTTTAAAAGTGCGACTAGGTTTACAAGTTGTAGTAAGTAATTTAGCAAAGACAATTGTGACATATGGTGCTGCAATCATATTCCATACATTTCTATACACTTTAATCACACATGTTAGTTATTTTTTAATCAGACATTATGCACATGGAGCTCATGCTAAATCGTCATTGCTATGCCATGTTCAAAATTTAATCTTATTTGTTGGTTTACCTTGGTTCATTGCCTATTTTTCTATAAATTTGGGTATAATGTATACGGTTGCATTTATTGCATTATTACTAATTATATATTACGCTCCAGCTGCAACTAAGAAACAACCAATACTCTCTCATTTAAGAAAAAGAAAAAAAGTATTAGCAATTATTATTACAATAGTGTTGATAATTATTTCATTTATAGTCCCTGAGCCATATAAACAATTAATATTATTAGGTGTGACACTTGAAAGTCTTACCTTATTACCATTCTTTTTTCCCAAGGAGGATAATTAATTATGACATTTATTACAAATTTATTTATTAAATTTTTCGCATTTGTTTTAGAAACTGTGGGTACCCTTGCTTCTCATACTGCATGTGCAACATATTTTGATGAGCCTGAAGTTCCTGAAGAATTAACTAACTTAAAAAGATAATATTTGTTAGAAAGTGTGAGAGAAATATGGAATTATTGTCGAATATGCCATTAGCTATTTTTCAAGGTTTTCTCTTATTTTTAATAGCCAAAATTATTTTGGATGTAAAATATACTAAAAGGGATTATTTAGCCATTTCAGCGGTTATAATCCCTTCTGCTTTTTTATTTTATTTTTTAGGTAGTATTTCTATATTATATCTATTAATAGGTTGTGGCTTAATCTTATATTTTAAAGTTAAACTCTACTCATTAATAGCTGTATTCAGTAGT
>NZ_PPRC01000042.1 GCF_002902565.1 Staphylococcus petrasii
ATACAATAAAGTAAGCGATTACAATTTTGTCCTTACTTTTTTTATTATTCTTAATTAGAAATACTTATTAAACAACTACGATATACAAATGTTATAATTTTTTTATAAATATTGTTTTATGTCTAGCTAAGCTAACCACATTTTCAAAATAAATCAAAGCTAACATACTAGTGAAATTTGTTTGGAAATGGAAATAGCTTTAAGAGGGGGGAGGCATCACATTGGAAATTAAAGTTATAAATGAACAATCAATTTTACTTTATTTCAAAGAAGAAATTAGTGAAAAAAATTATAAAGATGTAGATACAACTACACAATACATACTTTCAAAAAATATTTCAGCTATTAGAGATGTTGTACCTTCATATCGAGCAATTATGATTAACTTTGATAATAAGCAGTTAGATTATGAGCAGCTTATATCACAACTAGAACTAGACCACATTGAACTTTCGACATCAGATGAGAATGCTAATAAGAAAGTTATACATATTCCAGTACTATATAACTTAGAAGTTGGCCCGGATTTAGAGGAAGTCGCAAAACATAATAACTTAAGTGTTGAAGAAGTAATTAATATCCATACTGATAATGAGTATTTAATTTATATGTTAGGATTCATGCCTGGATTCCCATTCTTAGGTGGCTTGGATAAACGTTTACATACGCCTCGTCGTTCTGAACCTAGAGTGAAGATTAACGCAGGTTCAGTGGGAATTGCTAATAATCAAACAGGTTTATACCCATCAGACTCTCCAGGTGGATGGCAAATCATTGGTCGCACACCTTTAAAAGTCTTTGACCAATATTCTGATCCAATGACGCTTTATGAAGCTGGCGATTATATTAAATTTTATGCGATTGATGAAGCTACTTTTAAAGAAATAGAAACTGAAATTGCTAATAATAAATTTAATAAAGAAAAGTGGGTGACTAATAATCATGAGCATTAAAATTATTAAGCCTGGTCTCTTTACGACAGTACAAGATTTAGGGCGTTATGGTTACCAACATTTAGGATTTTCAAGTGCTGGTGCAATGGATCAAAATAGTTTCAAAGTAGGTCAAGCTTTAATCAATAACGATGGGCCAAGTCTTGAATTTACAGTGATAGGTCCAACTATTGAATTTAAAGAAGATAATACTTTCGTTATTACTGGTGGCAAATTTAATGCTAAGTTGAATCAACAAGACGTAGCACTTAATACAGTATTGTTTGCTGCGAAAGGTGATAAACTTGAAATTGGTTCTGCTGTAGAGGGCGCTCGTGGTTATTTATTCTTTGGACGTCCACTAGACATTATTGAAGTTGCAGAAAGTTATTCAACACATACTCGAAGTCAAATTGGTGGCTATAAAGGCAGAACTTTGAAAAAGAATGATGTTATTGAAGTTAAATCTAATGACACTTATAAAAGTAATTTAGGTAAAACGCTTGATTATGACGCTATACCTGAAGATAACATCATTCATATTTTGGAAGGGCCACAATTTGAGGCATTTTCAGAAGAAAAAAGAAACCTCTTAGTTGAAGGTGAATACAAAATTTCTGATCAATCAGATAGAATGGGTTACCGTTTAAATGGTGACAATATTGCGCCGGAAGAGGGGGCAGATATTATATCTGAACCTGTAGCTTTAGGTAGTATCCAAGTGCCAAACGATGGCAATCCAATCATTCTATTAAATGATAAGCAAACGGTTGGAGGCTATACAAAAATAGCTACAGTGAGTCAACTTGATTTAAATAAGTTAGCTCAGTTTAAACCAGGCAATCAAATTCAATTTAAATGGATTTCAATTGAAGATGCTAATCAAAAACTACAAGAATTTGATGAACATTTTAATATGTTGCTTAATAGTATTGAAAAAGAACCAATTTATAATATTCAATCTATGAGACCAACATCACACAAATTGGCAAAAATAATTGAGGAGGAATAATTAGTGAATATTAAAAAGATAGAAGAGGTCATTAATTTAGTAAAATCAAACGGAGTTAAACGCTTTAAGTTTAAAGATAATAAAAGTGAATTAGAGTTAGACTTTACAGAAGGCGTTCAAAGTCAAGGTAATGCAAGTGCTCCTTCACAAACTGTACAAAGTACAAATACAAGCGATGAAGCTTCAACTCAAAGTCAAACTGATAGTTCAAATGATAGCGCTCAAGAAATTAAATCACCTATGGTTGGTACATTCTTCTTACAAGATAGTAAAGAACTAACTGAACCTCAAATTAAAGTAGGCGATCAAATTAAATCTGGCGATGTTATTGGCTATATCGAAGCTATGAAAGTCATGAACGAAGTGACTAGTGACGTTGATGGAGAAGTAGCTGAAATCGTTGTAGATCATGGAACTAATGTAGAATATGATCAAGTACTAGTTAAAGTCAAATAAGGGGGAACTTGTGTATGTATCGTTGTTTAGTAGCTAACAGAGGAGAAATCGCGGTCCGTATCATTAGAGCGTGTCGTGAAATGGGCATTGAAACTGTTGCGATTTACGCTAAAGGGGACGAAAAAAGCTTACACGTTAGCCTTGCTGACCAAGCTGTTTGTATTGGAGAAGCTAACCCATTAGATAGTTATTTAAATATTGAACGTATTATTGGCGCTGCTGAAATTACTGGCGCTAATGCGATTCATCCGGGATATGGTTTCTTATCTGAAAGTACAACTTTTGCTGAAAAGGTTGAAGAAAATGATATCCATTTCATCGGTCCTAATAAAACAACAATGGAAATGATGGGTGACAAAATTACTGCTCGTCAAACTGTTGATTCTGCAGGGGTTCCTGTTATACCTGGTTCATCTGGTGCAGTTAATTCAGTAGAAGAAGTTAAAGAATTAGCTAAAGAGATTGGTTATCCAGTTGTATTAAAAGCTGCTAGTGGTGGTGGCGGTAAAGGTATTCGTATCGTTAAAGAACCTGAACAATTAGAGAAATCTTTAAAAGAAGCTAAAAGTGAAGGACAAAAATACTTTAACGATGATCGAGTATACGTTGAAGCATTCATCCCAGTGGCAAAACACGTAGAAGTTCAAATCATTGGTGACGGTAAAGAAAATTATGTTCACTTAGGTGAACGTGACTGTTCTGTTCAACGTAAAAACCAAAAATTAATCGAAGAATCACCTTGTGCAGCTTTATCAGAAGAGCAACGTAAACAAATTTGTGAAGACGCTGTTAAAGTAGCTAAAGCTTCAAATTATAGAAGTGCAGGTACAATTGAATTCTTAGTTACAGAAGATGCGCATTACTTTATAGAAATGAACGCGCGCATCCAAGTAGAACATACTGTAACTGAAATGCGTGCTGATAGAGATTTATTACAAGCACAACTTTACTTACTACAACACGGTGAATTACCATTCACGCAAGAAGATATCGTGTTTAATGGCCATGTGATTGAAGCACGTATTAACGCTGAGAATCCTGAGAAGAAATTCCAACCTACACCTGGTAAAGTTAAAAAATTACATTTACCACAAGGATTTAATATTCGTGTAGATTCACTATTATATCCTGGTTACCAAGTGTCACCATATTACGATTCTTTAGTTGCTAAAGTTATTGTTAAAGATGCTAATCGTGAAAATGCGATTAAAAAATTAAAAGTGGCACTTGATGAAATGGTGATTGAAGGATTTTCAACAACTGCAGACTTCTTATATGCAGTATTAAGCTATCCACTATACGCTGATGGCGATGCGAGAGAAGTAGATATTAAATTCCTTGAAAAACATCAAATTATCAAAGGAGTTGAGCTTTAATGAAAATTGATTTGAATTGTGATTTAGGCGAAGCATTTGGTAATTATTCATTTGGCGGGGATAAAGATATTATTCCATTAATCACATCTGCTAATGTTGCCTGTGGTTTCCACGCAGGTGATGAAAATGTGATGAACGATACTGTAAAAATAGCTAAAGACAATGGCGTAAGTATTGGTGCACATCCTGGTTTACCAGATTTAAAAGGTTTTGGTCGTAGAAACATTGATATTGCACCACAAGAAGTCTACAATTTAATGATTTATCAACTAGGTGCTTTAGAAGGTTTTTGTAAAGCACATGGCACACGTATTAATCACGTTAAACCGCATGGTGCTTTATATAATATGGGTGCTAAAGATAAAGACATTGCACATGCCATTGCGCAAGCTGTATATGACTTTGATTCATCATTAATTTTAGTAGGTTTATCTAATTCTTTATTAATTTCAGAAGCAGAGTCAGTTGGTCTTAAAACTGCTTCAGAGGTCTTTGCAGATAGACGTTATGAAGATAATGGTCAATTAGTTAGTCGTAAAGAAGCTGATGCAGTCATCACAGATACTGATGAAGCATTAGATCAAGTGATTAAAATGGTTACTGAAAATAAAGTAATTAGTAAAAATGGGAAAGAAATTGATTTAAAAGCTGATACTATTTGCGTGCATGGTGATGGCGCCCATGCATTAGATTTTGTATCACAAATCAGAAAAAAATTAACGAAAGAAGGCATTGATATTCAATCCTTATAGGGGGTTCCAAGATGGGAGAAAATTTAAAACCAAAAACTAACGAGAAAGATTTCCAATTCACGAAAAATCATAGACGTTTACTCTATGGTTCAGTCTTTTTAATGGCTACTTCAGCAATTGGACCAGCTTTCTTAACACAAACTGCAGTATTTACTGCAGAATTTTATGCTAGTTTTGCTTTTGCAATATTAATATCAATCATTATTGATATTGGCGCACAAATAAACATTTGGCGTGTACTTGTAGTAACTGGTTTACGAGGTCAAGAGGTATCAAACAAAGTGTTACCTGGTTTAGGTACGGTAATTTCATTATTAATCGCTTTTGGGGGACTGGCGTTTAATATAGGTAATATTGCCGGTGCAGGCCTTGGTTTAAACGCGATGTTTGGCTTAGATATTAAATGGGGCGCTGCTATTACAGCGATTTTCTCAATTTTAATTTTCGTAAGTAAAAGTGGTCAAAAAATTATGGACGTTGTATCAATGATTCTAGGTGTTGTTATGATACTTGTAGTGGCATATGTCATGGTCGTATCAAACCCACCATATGGAGAAGCATTGGTTCGTACAGTAGCACCAGAACATCCTATTAAATTGATTCTACCAATTATTACATTAGTTGGTGGTACGGTAGGAGGATACATTACATTCGCTGGGGCACATAGATTGCTTGATTCAGGTATGAAAGGTCAACAATTTTTACCGTTTGTTAACCGCTCTGCTGTAGCAGGTATTTTAACTACTGGTATTATGAGAACGTTACTTTTCTTAGCGGTATTAGGCGTAGTAGTCACTGGTGTCACACTAAGTGCAGACAACCCACCAGCATCAGTATTTGAACATGCAATTGGACCTATCGGTAAGAACATCTTTGGTGTCGTTATCTTCGCAGCAGCGATGTCATCTGTAATCGGTTCTGCTTACACTAGTGCAACGTTCTTAAAAACGTTACATAAATCAATGGTTAATAAAAGTAACCTTATCGTTATTATTTTTATCGTTGTTTCAACGTTAATCTTCTTATTTATTGGTAAACCAGTAAGCTTATTGATTATTGCAGGAGCTATTAATGGTTGGATTTTACCTATCACATTAGGAGCTATCCTTATCGCAAGCCGTAAGAAATCAGTTGTCGGCGATTATAAACATCCAACTTGGATGCTTGTATTCGGTATACTTGCGGTAGTAGTAACGATTATCACTGGAATATTCTCGTTACAAGATTTAGCCACTCTATGGAAAGGCTAATATAATTAGAACTCTACACTCTCAGCAGTGTAGAGTTTTTTTATTTTTTGAAAATTAAAGAACCATTATTTATTGTGTAATTAACTTATCTTGGTCGTGATGACTATAAAATTGTGATAAAATAGCTTATGCTAAGATGAAAATAGAGGTGTAAATATGATTGGAATTATAGGAGCTATGGAAGAAGAAGTAGCTATTTTAAAAGATAAATTAGTAGAGATGAGTGAAATTACTTCAGCTCATGTAAAATTCTACAGAGGTAAACTTAACAATAAAGAAGTTGTACTTACTCAAAGTGGTATAGGTAAAGTTAACGCTGCTATCTCAACAACTTTATTAATTGAAAAGTTCAATCCTCACATCATCATTAATACAGGATCTGCTGGCGCGTTAGATGAAAGTTTAGCAGTAGGTGACATTTTAATTAGTAATGAAGTAATTTATCACGATGCTGACGCAACTGCTTTTGGCTATGAATATGGTCAAATTCCTCAAATGCCTGCTAAATTTAATGCAGATTCAAAACTATTAAAATTAACTGAACAAATTGTTATTAATCAAGATTTAACAGCTAAAGTTGGTCCAATTGTTAGTGGTGACAGTTTTATTGGAAGTGCGGAGCAACGTTTAACTATTAAACGCCAATTTCCAACTGCAATGGCTGTTGAGATGGAAGCGACAGCAATCGCACAAACTTGTTACCAATTTAAAGTACCGTTTATTGTTACACGTGCGGTTTCAGATTTAGCTAATGGAGAGGCTGAAATGTCTTTTGAAGAATTTTTAGGAAAAGCAGCTCAGTCATCAAGTAAAATTGTTGAAGAGTTAGTATCTGAACTATAAAAAAATATTAAAGGTGAAGATTATGGGTTTAATTAAAAAATATTTTATGCCTAATGATTACGTTAAATCTGTTTTTGAAATAGATATTGAAAAATTAGCAAAAGCAGGGTTCAAAGGCATTATTACAGATTTAGATAATACGTTAGTAGGATGGGACGTAAAATCTCCTACAATTGAAATTAAAGAATGGTTTAAAAAAGCCAATGACTTAGGTATTACTATTACTATAGTTTCAAATAATAATGAAGAACGTGTAGCAAGTTTTTCTAAAGACTTAAACGTGGATTTTATCTTTAAAGCACGTAAACCAATGGGTAAAGCTTTTAAAAAAGCAATAAAACAAATGCGTATTCAACCTAAAGAAACAATTGTTATTGGTGACCAAATGCTTACAGATGTTTTTGGTGGTAATCGCAATGGATTGTATACTATTATGGTTGTTCCAGTGAAAAGAACAGATGGATTTATTACTAAATTTAATAGAATAATCGAACGTCGTTTATTGAATTATTTTAAAAATAAAGGATACATTAAATGGGAGGAAAATTGATTGGATGAAACTTTAAAATGTATAGGCTGTGGCGCACCTCTTCAATCTGAAGATAAAAATGCGCCTGGTTATGTGCCAGAACATAATTTATTTAGAGATGATGTAATTTGTCAGCGCTGTTTTAGGCTTAAGAACTATAACGAAATTCAAGATGTCGGAATGGATAGCGATGACTTTTTAAATTTATTAAACGGATTAGCTGATCGCAAAGGTATTATCGTAAACGTGGTAGATATCTTTGATTTCGAAGGTTCTTTTATCAATGCTATTAAGCGTATTGTAGGTAATAAAAAAATCATTTTAGCAGCTAATAAGTTAGATTTATTACCTAAACAAATAAATAAACGCCGTGTAAAAGAATGGCTAAAAAGAACAGCAAGAAAATATGGCTTAGAGGCTGAAGAAGTTGTATTAATCTCTGCCCACAAAGGTTGGGGAATTGATGATTTATTAGCAGCCATTGATCATCACCGTGATAACAGTGATGTTTATATCGTTGGAACAACAAATGTAGGGAAATCTACGCTTATTAATAAATTAATTGAACAAAGTGTTGGAGAAAAAGATGTTGTTACTACTTCAAGATTCCCAGGCACTACATTAGATATGATAGATATTCCACTTGATGAACGTACATTTATGTATGATACACCGGGTATTATACAAGCACATCAAATGACGCATTATGTAACTGAAAAAGAATTAAAAATAGTTGTACCTAAAAATGAAATTAAACAACGTGTTTTCCAACTAAACGAAGGACAAACATTATTCTTTGGCGGTTTAGCAAGAATTGATTATGTCAGTGGAGGCAAACGCCCATTAGTTTGCTATTTCTCAAACGATTTAAATATTCATCGTACTAAAACTGAAAAAGCAAATGATTTATGGCGTAATCAAATTGGAAATGTGTTAACACCTCCAAAAGATGCCGAGAATTTTGATATGAGTAACATTAAAGCAGTCCGATTAGAAACGGGTAAAGAAAAAAGAGATGTGATGATATCTGGATTAGGCTTTATTACTATTGAAGCAGGCGCAAAAGTTATAGTTAGAGTTCCTAAGAATGTTGATGTAATATTACGTAACTCTATAATGTAAGGTGGTAATTTAAATGAAATATGCCGTAATAGGTGATCCAATCTCACATTCATTATCTCCAATCATGCATAATGCTAATTTTCATTCATTAGACATGAACGATTCATATGAAGCATTGCATATTCCAGTAGAACGTTTTAATCAAATCCGAGAAATTATGGAAGAAAAAGACATTTCAGGATTCAATATTACCATTCCACATAAAGAACGTATCATTCCTTATTTAGATGAGATTGATGAACAGTCAGAAACTGTAGGTGCAGTCAATACTGTAAAAATAGTTGATGGTAAATGGATTGGATATAATACTGATGGTCTAGGATATGTTACTGGTTTAAAACAAGTCTATCCTGATTTAGAAAATGCTTATATATTAATCTTAGGTGCTGGAGGAGCTAGTAAAGGCATTGCAAACGAGTTAAGCAAGTTCGTTCAACCTAGATTAACAGTTGCAAATAGAACTATGAGTCGCTTTGAATCTTGGACATTAGATATTAATGCAATTTCACTTGAACAAGCTGAGACTCATTTAGATGAATTTGATATTATAATTAATACTACGCCTGCTGGTATGGATGAGAATAAAGAGCATGTCATTAGCTTAAAACATTTATCACCCAACACATTAGTTAGCGATATTGTTTACATTCCTTATAAAACGCCTTTCCTAGAAGAAGCTGAAGCTAAAGGAAACCAAATTTATAACGGTTTAGATATGTTTGTCTATCAAGGCGCAGAAAGTTTTAAAATTTGGACTGGAAAACAACCAAATATTCAAGAAATGAAATATGCAGTACTAAAAAATTTAAAAGGAGAATAATATGCTTACAGGAAAACAAAAAAGATATTTAAGAAGTTTAGCTCATAATATTGATCCTATTTTTCAAATTGGTAAAGCAGGAATAAATGAAAATATGATTGCTCAAATCGATGATACATTAGAAAATAGAGAACTTATTAAAATTCACGTATTACAAAATAACTTTGATGATAAGAATGAATTAGCAACTGCTCTAAGTGAAGCTACTAATAGTGAAGTTGTGCAAGTAATTGGTTCAATGATTGTGATTTACAGAGAATCTGAAGAAAATAAAGAAATCACTTTACCATAAATATATGACAAAAAAAATCGTTTTATATGGTGGTCAATTTAACCCAATCCATACTGCACATATGTTAGTAGCTAATGAAGTGCATTCTATTATTAAGCCTGATAAATTTTATTTTTTACCTAGTTATATGGCGCCTCTAAAAAGTCATGAAGATTATTTAGAGGCGAAATATAGAATGAAAATGATTAAGATGGTAATAAGTGAACTTGGCTTTGGCGAAATTTGTGAGGCTGAATTAGAAAGAAAAGGGCAAAGTTATACGTATGATACTTTAAAAGACCTAGTTAATATTGAACCTGATGCTAAATTCTATTTCATCATTGGCACTGATCAATATGAGCAATTAGATAAATGGTATAAAATTGAAGAATTAAAACAGTTAATTACTTTTATTATTGTTAATCGTGGCGTAGATCATCAGACAGTTGACGATGATATGGTTTCTATTACTATTCCTCGTATGGATATTAGTTCTTCTATGATTAGACAACGCGTAAAAAATAAAGAAACAATAAATGTCTTAGTCCCTCGAAAGGTTAATAACTATATTAGAGAGGAAGGATTTTATGAAAATTAAAAAAGCTGTTGAATTAGTTAAAGATAAATTGCCTGAAAAAAGATTCAAACATTCATTAAGAGTCGCTGAAACAGCAGTTAAACTTGCTGAAATTTATGATGGTGACAAAGAAAAAGCAGAATTAGCAGGCGTCTTACATGATTATTGCAAGTATGATGATTTAAGTAGTATGTATCAAATCGTACGTCAACATGATTTAGATAGTGAATTATTAAGTTATGGCAGCGAGATCTTACATGGACCAGTGTGTGCAGCAATTATGAAATCTGAATATAATGTTCAAGATGAAGAAGTTTTATTAGCTATTAAAAACCATACTACTGGTCGTAAAGAAATGACTAAAACGGAAAAATTAGTTTTTATTGCTGATTACATTGAGCCTGGAAGAAAGACCCCCGGAGTTGAAGAAATCCGCGATATGGCATACAATCAAGGTAGCTTAGATAAAACAATTTATGAAATTTCTAAGCGAACAGTTTTATTTTTAATTGGTAAAGATATTACAGTATTCGGCGCAACGATTTCATGTTTAAACTATTATAATTATAGTGATCAAAGAATAAAGGATGATTAAATGAATTCAGAAGAATTATTAAATATTGCTGTCAATGCGACAGAAAACAAAAAAGCGGAAGATATTGTTTCTCTTAGTATGCAAGGTATTAGTGATATGACTGATTACTTTGTGGTTTGTCATGGTAATAACGAAAGACAAGTACAATCAATCGCTAGAGCTGTTAAGGAAGCTGCTCATGAGCAAGATATCGATGTTAAGCGCATGGAAGGATATCAAAGTGCTCGTTGGGTATTGATTGATTTAGCTGATGTTGTAGTACATATATTCCATAAAGACGAACGTAATTACTATAATATTGAGAAATTATATCAAGACGCGCCAATAGAAACATACGAACAGGCAGTTTATTAATATGACTCAGTATGTAGAAATGAGTACAGTATACGATCAATTAACTTTAGACCAACCATATGATAAGTGGTTTACTATAGTTAAACATTATGCACAGCCTTTTACAGATAAACTTGATTTACTTGATATCGGCTGTGGCACAGGAAGTTTAACATCGTTGCTTACTTCTATTGGAACGGTTACGGGAATGGATTTAAGTAGTGATATGCTATCCATTGCTGCTAATAAATCTAATCAAGTTACTTGGTTAGAAGGAGATATGACCGATTTTACATTAAATAAAACGTTTAATGTCATAACAATATTTTGTGATTCACTGAATTACTTGCCAGATGATGAAGAAGTACTTGATACATTTAATTGTGTATATAATCATCTCTCAGATTCTGGAGTTTTTATTTTTGATGTTCATACTATTTTTAAAATGAATACACTGTTCAATAATCAATGTTATATAGACGAAACTAATGATACTTTCCTTGCATGGGAAGCTATTGCTGGGGAAGAGCCTTATAGTGTTTATCATGATATGAGCTTTTTCATTAAAAATACTGATGGCAGTTATCATAGATTTGATGAATCTCACTATCAAAGAACTTTTGAAGAGCAACATTATCGTAATTTATTAAAACAAGCTGGCTTTTCTCAAATTGAAACATTTGTAGATTTTGATATTAATAATCATGATGAAAATGGAGAAAGACTATTTTTCGTCGTTCATAAATAATTTTTAAAGTAAACTCGTTTCCTTATACGTTTATACATATAAGGAGATGAGTTTTTTTGTTTAATAATATGAATGACATAATCAATTTCATTTTAAAATGGAAAGTTCAAATTATAATTGCGATTTGTGTAATTGGGGTTGGGATTTTCTTAATATTTTTCAAAGGAGGGGACAATGCAGAAACAACATTGAATAATGATTTAGCAAAAACTTCAACTAATAACAGCGAAATGTATAAACATGGAAGTAACAATCAAACTAAAAATAAAAATGCTGCAAGCGATAGTTCAGATAAAAAAGAATCAGAAAACAAAACCGTTTTAGTTGATGTTAAAGGGGCAGTCGAGAAACCCGATGTTTATGAAATGAAAAGCTCAGATAGGGTCAATGATGTGTTAAAAAAAGCTAAACTTTTGAAAGAAGCTGATGTAACTCAAATTAATTTATCTGAAAGGCTAACTGATCAAAAAATGATTAATGTTCCTTCTAAAAATGATGCAAATAAAACTTCTTCAAGCCAAACCAGTAGTGAAAATATAAATGGAAAAACTTCTACTCAAAATGCTCCCACTCAGAACAAAGTGAATTTGAATACTGCTACTGAAAGCGATCTGTTAAATGTACCCGGTATAGGACCGACAAAAGTAAAAGAAATATTAGAATATAAACAAAAGAACGGTCAATTTAATAGTGTGGATAATCTAAAAGAAATCAAAGGAATAGGAGGGAAAACTTTCGAAAAAATAAAGGATTATTTTACAGTTTAAAAAATTATGCAGGCATTTAATAACAAATCAACTTGAACTAAAATAAGAATTACAGTTTTAATATTTTAATTTACTATAACTACAAGCTTAAATTATAATATTAATTAATATACATTTTAATGGAGCTGAAAATTATGGAAAGAATCAAATGGGATGAATACTTTATGGCTCAAAGCCATCTATTAGCATTACGTTCAACTTGTCAACGTCTTTCAGTGGGAGCTACTATTGTAAAAGACAATAGAATCATTGCCGGAGGTTATAATGGGTCAGTAGCAGGCGAAGTTCATTGTATTGACGAGGGCTGTTTAATCGAAGATGGCCACTGTATTCGAACAATTCATGCTGAAATGAATGCCTTACTTCAATGTGCCAAACAAGGTGTATCTACTGAGGGTGCCACTATTTACGTAACTCATTTCCCTTGTCTAAACTGTACCAAATCAATTATTCAAGCTGGTATTACTAGAATCTATTATGCACAAGATTATCATAATCATGAGTATGCACTTAAATTGTTAGCTCAATCAGGTATAGAGCATCAGCAAATTGATTTTTCAGCTGAGAAAGTTGCTCAATATTTATTGAATTAATAACTTATGATTTATATAGCTTTAAGTTTACTATCTGGAATTTTGTGGATTCATTTAAAAATGTTTTCACTGTTTCTTATAAGTTTATTAATTTTTCTCGGTCTTCAAAAACAATTTAATTTAAACCTCGTAATTTTATTAATTATAAGTTTTATAAGTGGGATATTAGTAGCAAATCATAATATAAACGCTAGCGCTAAACTAATCCAATACTATAAATTGAATCAAAACATTGATAGAGAAGTAGTATTTAATAGTATGGTTAACCAAACTAAAAATCAGTTTAAAGGCGAATTCTTTATTGATAATATTGGCTATTCATTTACATATATAAGTAAAAACCCAAATATAAAAGCGAGTATGTTAGAAAATAATGCATGCCCAATTAAGGGAACCCTCTCAAATGTAATCAATGATAAGGCATATGTATTTATTAAAGAAATTAATTATAAACAATGTCATATGGTTACTCATAATAATTTTATTGAGCGTCACATAAAGTATATTACTACTAAGCTTCAACATAGTAATTTGAAATATCCTGAAAAAATATTAGCATTAATTACTGGTGACATGAGTGGGATAGATAAAGAATATTTAGACAAAGTAAAAATAATAGGTATTTATCATTTACTTGCAGTGAGCGGCTCTCACATTGCTACTATATCCGTTTTAATTCATCAAAGTTTAGTGAGGTTTAATGTTCCAAAAGTACTTATAAAATTGTCTATCATTATAATGCTTATTCTTTTTGCTTTTTATACTAATTTTGCTCCTAGTGCTTTGAGAGCTATTTTAGCTACGATTATATTTTTAGTCATTCCACGTCAGTTTAAACTTTCTTCACTAGATATTTTAAGTGTTGTTTTTATAGGTTTAACAATTAGCTACCCGTCAATTATATATGATATAGGTTTCCAATTTTCATTTTTAATATCATTATTTATAGTTCTTTCTTTGCCACTAATAAATTCGTTGTCTCACTTACAAAGTTTATTATTTCTAACATTTATCGCGCAGTTATCATCTTCAATTATAAGTATTTATCACTTTAATCAACTTCAATGGATTGGATTGTTTTCAAATTTAATATTTGTCCCTTTATATAGCTTTATTATCTTTCCTTTATCAATTTTTATATTTATTATTTATCACTTTGTAAATAACATTAATTTTATAAATCATCTTATGAACGAAGTTTTTATTGTTCATGATGATATCCTCAATTTATTTCTTACCTTTAAAAATGATCAGATATTTGTTGCTTCAACTTCTTCATTTAACTTATTAATCTACTTTTTACTTTCACTTCTGAGTTATATTTTTATTTGTCACAAGAAGTTGTTAGCTAGTTTTTTAATTCTATCAACATTTGTAGTAATCATTTCATTCAATTCACAGCCACATCATAATTCAATTACTTTTTTTGATGTAGGGCAAGGGGACAGTTTATTATTTCAAACTAATAAAAATGAAACTGTAATGGTTGATACTGGAGGAAAGGAATCATCCAACAACCAATCTGCTAGCCATAATATTTCAAAATATCATATACTTCCTTCATTAAAATCTAAAGGTATATCTTCAATCGATTATCTAATTCTGACACATCCCCACGCAGATCATATCGCAGAATTTCCTTACTTAGCTAATCACATTAAAATCAAACGATTATATATTAATATCCCAAGTTATTCAAAAGAACAATACTCTCAAATACAAATAATTTGTGAAAAGAATAATATCAAATTGTTCGATGCGACGAAGATTAATTCAATTCAACTATCAAATAGTAATATATCTTTTCTGAATTCCTATATACCAATAAGTGAGGATAAAAATGAACAAAGTATTGTCTTATTAGTTAAATATAGAATGATTAACATATTATTAATGGGGGATGCCACAAAGAATAATGAGACGTTGTTGCTTAAAAGATATGATTTACCTAAAATAGATATACTCAAAGTAGGGCATCATGGCAGTAAAACGAGTAGCTCAATGCCTTTTCTCGAAAAGATTCACCCTTCAATAAGTATTATTTCTAGTGGTAAGAATAATAAGTATCATCTTCCTAATCAATCTACAATTGATTCTCTGATAAAATTGGATTCAAAGATTTTCAATACGCAAAGTGAGGGAGAAATTTCTATTAATCTTGATAATCACTTCAAAACCTCATTTAAATAAATTATTGATAATTAGTGATAATAATTGTCTCATGATATAATATGTAAACGTGTAAAAATTAGAAAGGGTGCTCATTACTATGGGGAATAATATAGTGGCCGTTTATGGAGAAGTACCAGAGCTTGTTGAAAAGAAAAGTAATGAAATTGTAAATGACTTTTTAAATGAAGAAAAAGATGATTTTAACTATATCAAATTTAACCTTTATGAACATAGCATGTCTAATATTATTGAAGAGACATTAACTATGCCTTTTATCTCAGAGAAAAAAGCCATTGTAGTTAAAAATTCTTTTATTTTTACAGGCGAAAAAGTTTCAAAAGATTTAACACCTAATAATGATCAAATTTTAGAATTTCTTGATAAATACGACGGTGAAAATCTTATCATCTTCGAAATTTATCAAAATAAATTGGATGAACGTAAAAAGATAACTAAAACGCTAAAACAAAATGGCAAACTTTCTAAAGTAGAACAGATGTCTGAACAAGAAATAAAAACTTGGATACAGAATAAACTTTATGAAAATTATAAAGATATCAAGCAGGATGCATTAAATTTATTTATTGAACTAACTGGTATAAATTTCAATATCGTTTCACAAGAACTGGAAAAAATCATACTATTTTTAGGTGATAGAGCAACGATAACTAAAGAGGATGTTAACTTAATCATTAATCGTAGTTTAGAACAAAATGTCTTCTTATTAACAGAATATATTCAAAAGGGGCAAAAAGCTAAAGCAATTGCACTTGTTAAAGATCTAATTATCATGAAGGAAGAACCTATAAAGTTATTAGCATTAATAACAAGTAATTATAGATTATATTATCAATGTAAGATTCTTTCTCAGAAGGGCTATAGCGGACAACAAATTGCTAAGACAGTTAACGTTCATCCATATAGAGTAAAACTTGCTCTTACTCAAGTAAGACACTATCAATTAAATCAGCTGTTAAATATCATTGATAATTGTGCTGAAACAGATTATAAACTTAAATCATCTTATATGGACAAACAATTAATACTTGAATTGTTTATTTTGTCCCTATAAAAAAAGTTCAAGCTTAGCGCTTGAACTTTTTTAAAAGAATTATTTACTTGATGACATTAATTGTGATTTAATGCGATCAGCTTTATTTGAATGAATTAAGTTACTTTGTGAAGCTTTATCAACTGATTTGATAGCGAAGCTAACTAATTCAGCTTTGTTATCAGCGTTATTAGCGATAGCTGATTTAGCGTTTTTCACTGCAGTACGCATAGCGTTTTTTTGTGAAATGTTACGAGCTTCAGCGCTTTCAGTTGTTCTCACACGTTTAATAGCAGATTTAATATTTGGCATTACTGTCACCTCCTAAAAGTGAGCTTTAGCATATCAAATTTTATTTTGATTACAACAAGAAATATTTTATCAAAACATGTATGTTTGTGCAATCATTAATTGGAGTTAAACAATTTTATTTAGCAATTAAATCGCATTTGCTATTGGAAAGCCTAATTCAACACTTTATAATTGAAGTATAAATTAACAACTAGTTCGTTGAAACAAGTTAATTTAAATCAATAAAGTAACAATATAATAGTTTATCTCAAATTTGCAATTAAGTTTTAAAAACGATATTATATCAAAGATGTATACATATACGGGCTAATTTTATGAAAGCGAGAATGATAGGTTATGGATATGCAAGAACGCTATAACAGAAGAGAGACTATCCGAAATTTTTCTATAATTGCTCATATTGATCATGGTAAATCAACATTAGCAGATAGAATTTTGGAGAATACAAAATCTGTAGAAACAAGAGAAATGCAAGACCAATTATTAGATTCTATGGATCTTGAAAGAGAACGTGGTATTACAATTAAATTAAATGCCGTACGTTTAAAATATGAAGCGAACGATGGAAAAACTTATACATTCCATCTTATTGATACACCAGGGCACGTAGACTTTTCTTATGAAGTATCTAGATCATTAGCCGCTTGTGAAGGCGCAATACTTGTTGTTGATGCTGCACAAGGGATTGAAGCACAAACATTAGCAAATGTTTATTTAGCTTTAGATAATGAATTAGAACTACTACCTGTTGTTAACAAAATTGATTTACCTGCCGCTGAACCAGAGAGGGTAAAACAAGAATTAGAAGACGTTATTGGTTTAGATCAAGATGACGTAGTGTTAGCAAGTGCTAAATCAAATATTGGTATAGAAGAGATTTTAGAAAAAATCGTAGAAGTTGTACCACCTCCAGAAGGCGATCCAAGTGCACCTTTAAAAGCACTTATTTTTGATTCTGAGTATGACCCATATCGTGGTGTTATTTCATCAATTCGTGTAATGGAAGGCGTAGTTAAAGCAGGCGATCGTATTAAAATGATGGCTACTGGTAAAGAATTTGAAGTAAGTGAAGTTGGTATTAATACACCTAAACAGTTACCTGTTGAAGAGTTAACTGTTGGTGACGTTGGATACATTATTGCAAGTATTAAGAATGTAGATGATTCACGTGTAGGTGATACAATTACTCATGCTGAGCGTCCTGCTAAGGCGCCTCTAAAAGGTTATAAAAAAATGAATCCTATGGTTTATTGTGGATTATTCCCAATAGAAAATAAAGATTATAACGATTTAAGAGAAGCGCTTGAAAAACTACAATTAAACGATGCTTCATTAGAATTTGAACCTGAATCATCTCAAGCACTTGGTTTTGGTTTCAGAACTGGTTTCCTAGGTATGCTTCACATGGAAATTATTCAAGAACGTATTGAAAGAGAATTTGGTATTGAATTAATTGCTACTGCTCCATCTGTAATTTACCAATGTATAATGAAAGATGGTTCAGAAGTAACTGTAGATAATCCTGCTCAAATGCCAGAACGTGATAAAATTGAGGCAATCTACGAACCATATGTAAAAGCGACGATGATGGTTCCTAATGATTATGTAGGTGCAGTAATGGAACTATGCCAACGTAAACGTGGGCAATTTATCAATATGGATTATTTAGATGATATTCGCGTAAATATTGTTTATGAAATCCCATTATCAGAAGTCGTATTCGATTTCTTCGATCAACTTAAATCAAATACTAAAGGTTATGCTTCATTTGATTATGAATTCATTGAGAATAAAGAAAGTAACCTTGTGAAGATGGACATTCTATTAAATGGCGACAAAGTCGATGCTTTAAGTTTCATCGTTCACAGAGACTTTGCCTATGAAAGAGGTAAGGCTTTAGTTGAAAAATTAAAAACATTGATTCCTAGACAACAATTCGAAGTACCTGTCCAAGCTGCTATCGGACAAAAAATTGTTGCTAGAACTAATATAAAATCAATGGGTAAAAACGTTTTATCTAAATGTTATGGTGGCGATATTAGTCGTAAACGTAAACTTTTAGAAAAACAAAAAGCAGGTAAAGCTAAAATGAAAGCTGTAGGTAGCGTAGAAATTCCGCAAGATGCTTTCTTAGCTGTATTAAAAATGGATGACGAATAGAATATAAATGAGGTTGAGACAATCATAGGTACTGTTTATATAGAGAGTGAGGCAACGAAATTCTTTTAAATTTAAGGTTTCTGTTTCACTCCTTTATAACAGAATTTAGTAGAGTAAATAGCTTGCATAAGTAAGAATTAAACTTACTTATAACTACTATAACTCTTGTACCTTTGTCTTAACCTTTTTTTATTCGGAAATTTTAAGTGGGGGTGTAAAAATGTCGGTTAAAAGTGCTTATATCCATATTCCATTTTGTGTAAGAATTTGTACGTATTGTGATTTCAATAAATTTTTTATTCATAAACAACCTGTAGATGAATATTTAACTGCATTAATTGAAGAAATGAAAACTAGCCAAAATAGAGAATTAGAAACTATGTATGTGGGCGGTGGCACGCCAACTGCATTGAGTGAAGCTCAACTTGAACGATTGCTTAAAGCTATTAATTCTATATTTAAAATAAATGGTGAATATAGTTTTGAAGCAAACCCTGATGAACTTACTTTTAATAAAGTTAAATTATTAAAAGACTATGGCGTTAATAGAATATCGATGGGTGTCCAAACGTTTAAACCTGAATTATTAAAAATTCTTGGACGTACGCACCAAACTGAAGATATTTATAATGCAGTTAATAATGCAAGAAAAGCAGGAATTGAGTCTATAAGTTTGGATTTAATGTATCATTTACCTTCACAAACTTTAGAAGATTTTTCGGATAGCTTAAATAGAGCGCTTCAAATGGATATTGATCATATTTCGAGTTATGGGTTAATACTTGAACCTAAAACTCAATTTTATAATATGTATCGTAAAGGCAAACTCAAGCTACCGAATGAAGACTTGGGTGCAGACATGTATCAATATTTAATGAAGTCATTAGCAAGTACTCAATTTCATCAATATGAAATTTCTAATTTTGCTAAACCAGGACATGAATCAGAACATAATAAGGTGTATTGGCTAAATGAAGAATATTATGGTTTCGGAGCTGGAGCAAGTGGATATGTGAATGGGGAACGTTATTCAAACTTAAATCCCGTTCAACATTATATTAATGCAATAAACAATGGAAAACGTCCTATCTTAACGAGCAATTTTCCTACATTTGAAGAAAAGATGGAAGAAGAAATGTTTTTAGGTTTAAGAATGAATAAAGGTGTTAATAGACAAACGTTTGAAAATAAATTTAACGTTTCTTTAAATGAGGTATTTGGTCAAACAATCAATCAACTTAAAAACAAACATTTACTAAAAGAAAATAATGATTATATATCGTTGACTGAAAGAGGAAAAGTGATAGGAAACGAGGTTTTCGAGGCATTTTTATTAAATATATAATTTTTTATAAAAATCAGAGCTTTAACGTTGACTTACTTTGACCAATTTGATAAATTATAATTAGCACTTGAGATAAAAGAGTGCTAATGAGGTGAAAACATGATTACTGAAAGGCAATTAAGCATTTTAAATGCAATTGTTGAAGATTATGTTGATTTAGGACAACCTATTGGTTCTAAGACCTTGATTGACAGACATCACTTAAATGTGAGCCCAGCTACGATTAGGAACGATATGAAACAACTTGAAGAATTAAACTTTTTAGAAAAAGCACATTCTTCATCAGGTCGTTCTCCTTCAGAGAAAGGTTTAAGATTATACGTCAATCAATTATTAAAACAAACATCTCATCATAAACAAAAGAAAGTTCAACGGTTAAATCAACTATTGATTGAGAATCACTACGATATTTCTTCAGCATTAAGTTATTTTGCAAACGAATTATCTATGAAATCTCAATATGCAACGTTAGTTGTTCGTCCTAATCACAATAAAGATATTATAAATAATATTCATTTAATACAGGCTAATCCGTCTATATTAATTATGGTTATTATTTATCATTCCGGCCATGTAGAACATTTGCAATTAAGTTCTAATATAAGTTTGAATAGTAATAGATTAACAGAAATAGCGAAATTTATTACTAGTAACTATGGTCTTGAAGATACAAAGTTAAATGAGAAAACAAAGTATTTTTCAAAGGCTTTAGAGGAAGAACATTTTGTAAATGATTTAATAACAATGCTTAATTCTCATTTACTCAAACAAAGTAATAGCATTTTCATGGGCGGAAAGGTTAAACTAATTGATGCATTGAATGAAACCAATGTTTCATCTATTCAACCAATTTTACAATATTTAGAATCTGAACGGATTACGGAATTACTTGAAGATATATCTACTTCAGGTATTAATGTAAAAATTGGTAAAGAAATTGATGATAGTCTGAGTGATATTTCTATTGTCACTAGTCAGTATCATTTTGATGATTCTCTAAAAGGACAAATTGCGGTTATCGGACCAACTGCGATGCATTATCAAAATGTGATTCAATTACTTAGCCAAATTTGGTAAGTCTAATTGTAATTATATTGGAGGGCATAACATGACAGAAAAAGATGAATCTGTAAAAAACACTACAGACGTTTCTGAAGAAAAAGATGAACATAAAAAAGAGGAACCAACAACAGTAGAAAATGGTGACTCAACTACTTCTACTTCAGAAGATGATAATTTACAAAATAATGACGTTAGTGAAGAAAACTCTGAAGAAACATCAGTAGATCCTAAAGATGAAGAAATTCAGCAATTACAATTAAAAGCTAACGAAAACGAAGAAAAATATTTAAGATTATATGCAGAATTCGAAAACTACAAACGTCGAATTCAAAATGAAAATGCAACAAATAAAAAATATCAAGCGCAAAGTGTCTTAACTGACATCTTGCCAACAATTGATAATATTGAACGCGCACTTCAAATTGAAGGCGAAGATGAATCATTTAAATCATTACAAAAAGGTGTACAAATGGTTCATGAAAGCTTATTAAGAGCTTTAAAAGAAAATGGTCTTGAAGAAATCGAATCTGAAGGTCAAGAATTCGATCCTAACTTCCACCAAGCAGTAGTTCAAGATAATAATCCTGATTTCAAATCTGGAGAAATTACTCAAGAATTACAAAAAGGGTATAAGTTAAAAGATAGAGTCTTAAGACCATCAATGGTTAAAGTAAATCAATAATTTTATTTGACGAAAACACCATTCATTACATTAAATTAATCATATTGGAGGAATTTTATTATGAGTAAAGTAATCGGTATTGACTTAGGTACAACAAATTCATGTGTCTCAGTTTTAGAAGGTGACGAACCTAAAGTAATCCAAAACCCTGAAGGCGCTAGAACTACACCATCAGTTGTAGCATTCAAAAATGGTGAAACTCAAGTAGGTGAAGTTGCTAAACGCCAAGCAATTACAAACCCTAATACTGTACAATCTATCAAACGTCATATGGGTACAGACTACAAAGTTGACATTGAAGGTAAATCATATACTCCTCAAGAAATTTCAGCTATGATTTTACAAAACTTAAAAAATACTG
Source organism: Staphylococcus petrasii (assembly GCF_002902565.1). Classification (GTDB taxonomy): domain Bacteria; phylum Bacillota; class Bacilli; order Staphylococcales; family Staphylococcaceae; genus Staphylococcus; species Staphylococcus petrasii. The sequence goes on from NZ_PPRC01000042.1 coordinate 22,122, forward strand.
CTGAAAGCTACTTAGGAGATAAAGTAGAAAAAGCAGTTATCACTGTTCCTGCATATTTCAATGATGCTGAACGTCAAGCTACTAAAGATGCTGGTAAAATTGCTGGTTTAGAAGTTGAACGTATTATCAACGAACCAACAGCTGCAGCATTAGCTTATGGTTTAGATAAAACTGACCAAGATCAAAAAGTATTAGTATTCGACTTAGGTGGCGGTACTTTTGACGTATCTATCCTTGAATTAGGCGATGGCGTATTCGAAGTACTTTCAACTGCAGGTGACAACAAACTTGGTGGGGATGACTTTGACCAAGTAATCATTGATTATTTAGTATCTGAATTCAAAAAAGAAAATGGCGTAGATTTATCTCAAGATAAAATGGCTTTACAACGTCTTAAAGACGCAGCTGAAAAAGCTAAAAAAGATTTATCAGGCGTATCTCAAACTCAAATCTCATTACCATTTATTTCAGCAGGTGAAAATGGTCCATTACACTTAGAAATTAGCTTAACTCGTTCTAAATTTGAAGAATTAGCTGATTCATTAATTAAACGTACAATGGAACCAACTCGCCAAGCACTTAAAGATGCTGGATTATCTACTTCAGAAATTGATGAAGTTATCTTAGTTGGTGGTTCTACTCGTATCCCAGCTGTTCAAGAAGCAGTTAAAAAAGAAATCGGTAAAGAACCTCATAAAGGTGTAAACCCAGATGAAGTAGTAGCTATGGGTGCAGCAATCCAAGGTGGCGTTATCACTGGTGACGTTAAAGACGTAGTATTATTAGACGTTACACCATTATCACTTGGTATCGAAATTATGGGTGGACGTATGAATACGTTAATCGAACGTAATACAACTATCCCAACTTCTAAATCACAAGTTTATTCAACAGCTGCTGATAACCAACCAGCTGTAGACATTCACGTATTACAAGGTGAACGTCCAATGGCGTCTGACAACAAAACATTAGGAAGATTCCAATTAACTGATATTCCACCAGCTCCACGTGGTGTACCTCAAATCGAAGTAACATTCGATATCGACAAAAACGGTATCGTAAATGTAACTGCTAAAGACTTAGGTACTAATAAAGAGCAAAATATCACAATCCAATCAAGCTCAGCTTTATCTGATGATGAAATTGATCGTATGGTTAAAGATGCTGAAGAAAATGCTGAAGCAGATAAAAAACGTCGTGAAGAAGTAGACTTAAGAAACGACGCTGATAGCTTAGTATTCCAAGTTGAAAAAACAATCTCTGATTTAGGCGAAAATATCAGTGAAGAAGATAAATCAAATGCAGAAAGCAAAAAAGATGCATTAAAATCAGCACTTGAAGGTCAAGATTTAGATGAAATTAAATCTAAAAAAGAAGACCTTGAAAAAGTAATTCAAGAATTATCTGCTAAAGTTTACCAACAAGCGCAACAAGCACAACAACAAGCTCAAGGTGGCGCTGAACAACAATCAGGTAATGATATCAATGTAGAAGATGCTGAGTTTAAAGAAGTAAAAGACGATGAAGATAAAAAATAATAGCTAATCGTTTATAAAGTTTGCTAAATTCAGTAAACATCTATAAATGTCAGCCAAAAAGTCAAAGTCAATTGAACATTGGCTTTGGCTTTTTCTGTTATAATTAAAATATTTGAATAAATGCAGAATGATTAAAAGGAGAGATAACAGTGGCTAAAAGAGATTACTATGAAGTTTTAGGTGTAAGTAAAGATGCCTCTAAAGATGAAATAAAAAAAGCTTATCGTAAGTTATCGAAAAAATATCATCCAGATATCAATAAAGAAGAAGGCGCTGATGAGAAATTCAAAGAGATTTCTGAAGCGTATGAAGTATTAAGTGATGAAAATAAAAGAGCTAACTACGATCAATTCGGTCATAGCGGACCTCAAGGTGGCTTTGGTAGCCAAGGCTTTGGAGGTCAAGACTTCGGTGGCTTTAGTGGTGGAGGATTTGAAGATATCTTTAGTTCGTTCTTTGGTGGCTCACGTCAAAGAGATCCTAATGCTCCACGTAAAGGTGATGACTTACAATACACAATGACGCTTGATTTTGAAGAAGCTGTATTTGGTACTAAAAAAGAAATCTCAATTCGAAAAGATGTTACATGTCATACTTGTAATGGTGACGGTGCTAAACCAGGCACTAATAAGAAAACATGTAGCTATTGTAATGGTGCTGGACATGTTTCAGTGGAACAAAATACTATCTTAGGTCGAGTTAGAACTGAACAAACTTGTCCTAAATGTGATGGTTCAGGTCAAGAATTTGAAGAACCATGTCCAACTTGTCACGGTAAAGGTACTGAAAATAAAACAGTTAAATTGGAAGTTACAGTGCCAGAAGGTGTAGATAATGATCAACAAATTCGTTTAGCTGGTGAAGGTGCGCCAGGTGAAAATGGTGGACCACATGGTGACTTATATGTAGTCTTCCGTGTTAGACCTTCAGATAAATTTGAACGTGATGGCGACGATTTATTCTATAAATTAAATGTTAGCTTCCCACAAGCTTCATTAGGTGACGAAATTAAAATCCCTACATTAAACGGAAATGTAATGCTTACTATCCCTGCTGGTACACAAACTGGTAAACAATTCCGTTTAAAAGATAAAGGTGTAAAAAATGTTCATGGTTACGGTCATGGCGATTTATTTGTTAATATTAAAGTAGTTACACCTACTAAGTTAACTGATAGACAAAAAGAATTAATGAGAGAATTTGCAGAAATTAGTGGTGAAAGTGTAGAAGAACAACCATCTAATTTTAAAGATAAAGCACGTAAATTCTTTAGAGGGGAATAAATAATGAACTGGACAGAACTTTCAGTTGTTGTTAATCATGAAGTTGAATATTTAGTTACAGACATTTTAGAGAACTACGGATCGAATGGTGTAGTAATAGAAGATTCTGATGACTTAATCAATCAACCAGCTGACAAATTCGGTGAAATCTATGAACTAAAAAAAGAAGATTATCCTGAATATGGTGTAAGATTAAAAGCTTACTTTAATGAAATTAAATACACTCAAGAATTAAAAGATAAAATCTATAATGACATTTTAGCTCTTGAAGATATCGATAAAGATTCAGTTCTTTTTTCTGAAAAAACGATAGCTGAAGTAGATTGGGCAAATGAGTGGAAAAACTATTTCCATCCTTTCAGAGCTTCAGAAAGATTTACTATTGTACCTAGTTGGGAACAATATACTAAGGAATCAAACGAGGAGCTATGTATTGAATTAGATCCTGGAATGGCATTTGGTACAGGAGATCATCCTACTACAAGTATGTGTTTAAAAGCGATTGAAACATATGTGTCACCATCTAATTCAGTAATAGATGTTGGAACAGGTTCTGGTATTCTAAGTATTGCAAGTCATCTTATTGGTGTTAAAAGAATCAAAGCACTAGATATCGATGAAATGGCTGTCAATGTAGCTAAAGAAAACTTTAAGAAAAACAATTGTGAAGATGCAATTGAAGCTGTTCCAGGCAACTTATTACAAGATGAAACTGAAAAATTTGATATTGTAATTGCAAATATTTTAGCTCACATTATTGATGAAATGATTGAAGATGCTTATAATACTCTAAATGAAGAAGGTTATTTTATTACTTCAGGTATTATTGAGGAAAAACATGAAGACATCGTGTCTCATATGAAGCGTGTAGGTTTCAATATAGTATCAATCAATCATGACAACGGTTGGGTTTGTATCGTTGGCCAGAAAGTGAGTGACTAAGTTGCAAAGGTACTTTATTAATCAAAACGCTGATGAAGATCAGCGTTTTTTTATTACGAGTAAAGAAGATATTCATCATATTACTAATGTAATGAGAAATGTTGTTGGTGATAAAATTATTATTACTTTCAGTGATAAAAAGGTTTATACAACTCAAATCAGTAATATGGAATCAGATAAAATTGAAATTGAGTTATTAGAACAACAAGATATTAATACTGAATTGCCAGTAGAAGTGACAATTTGTAGTGGACTTATTAAAGCAGATAAATACGAGTGGCTATTACAAAAAAGTACTGAGATGGGCGCTTCAAACTTTATAGCGGTTGGAATGGATAGATCTGTTGTTAAATTGCAAGCGAATAAAGTTCAAAAGAAATTAGAACGCTGGCAAAAAATTATCAAAGAAGCTGCTGAACAAAGTTATCGTTTAGTCATTCCAGATATAAAATTCAAGTCGAATTTAGATGAAATTTATGATACTATTAGTCATTATGACTATATTTTATTAGCATATGAAGATGAAGCAAAACGTGGGGAAGTTAGTCTTTTTAAAGAACAATTAAAACAATTTAAGACTAATGATCGCATTTTATTTATATTTGGACCTGAAGGTGGCTTTTCAGAAAAAGAAATTTCTAAATTTAGTGAAGTAGGTACCACTGTAGGTTTAGGACCAAGAATTTTACGGGCTGAAACTGCGCCACTTTATGCATTAAGTGCTATAAGTTTCGAAAAAGAATTAATGGGGTGAATAATATGTCAACAGTAGCGTTTCACACTTTAGGATGTAAAGTGAATCACTATGAAACCGAAGCAATTTGGCAACTATTTAAAGAAGCAGATTACGATAGAGTCGATTTTGAAACAAATGCTGATGTATTCGTAATCAATACTTGTACAGTAACAAATACTGGAGATAAAAAAAGTAGACAAATTATTAGAAGAGCAATCCGTCAAAATCCTGAGGCCGTTGTATGTGTTACAGGTTGTTATGCTCAAACATCATCTGCAGAAATTATGGAAATTCCAGGCGTTGATGTAGTAGTAGGTACTCAAGATCGTCATAAATTACTAGACTATATCGATCAATTTAGAGAAGAACGTCAACCTATTAACGGCGTTGGAAATATTATGAAAAACCGTACATACGAAGAATTAGATGTGCCTTATTTCACTGACAGAACAAGAGCTTCTCTAAAAATTCAAGAAGGCTGCAACAACTTCTGTACATTTTGCATTATTCCATGGGCACGTGGTTTAATGCGTTCTCGTGACCCTGAAAAAGTAGTTGAACAAGCGACTCAACTAGTTAATGCTGGTTATAAAGAAATTGTACTTACTGGTATTCATACTGGTGGATATGGTCAAGACTTGAAAAACTATAATTTAGCACAATTGCTAAGAGATTTAGAAGAAATTGACGGTTTAGAACGTATCAGAATTTCTTCTATTGAAGCTAGTCAATTAACAGATGAAGTCATTGGTGTATTAAAACAAAGTAATAAAGTAGTAAGACATTTACATGTACCACTTCAATCTGGTTCAGATACAGTCTTAAAACGTATGAGACGTAAATATACAATGGAACACTTCTCAGAAAGATTAACGAAATTACATGATGCTTTACCAGATTTAGCAGTAACAAGTGACGTTATCGTTGGTTTCCCTGGAGAAACTGAGGAAGAATTCCAAGAAACATATGATTTTATTGTTAAACACAAATTCTCTGAACTTCATGTATTCCCATATTCACCAAGAATTGGTACACCTGCAGCACGTATGGATGATCAAATTGATGAAAATATCAAAAATGAACGTGTGCATAAATTAATCGCGTTAAGTGACCAACTTGCAAAAGAATATGCATCTAAATTTGAAAATGAAGTATTAGAAGTTATCCCTGAAGAAGCTGGCGAAACTGAAGGTACTTTAGTAGGTTACGCTGATAACTACATGAAAGTAGAATTTGAAGGCGATGAATCATTAATTGGTGAAATTGTAAAAGTTAAAATTAATAAAGCTGATTATCCAATTAACATTGGTAGTGCTATTAGAGTAGTAGATCACGCTACAAATAAATCAGAAGATGCAGTACTATTATAATTTTTAAAATTATAAAGATTTGCAATTGACCATAATTATTTCATATATTATACTAATAAAAGCATAGTCAAATTGCTATGCGATTAATGACTTTAAAGTTCCGTTGATATTTGGAGGGAGGGAAATACAGATGTCTAAAACAGTAGTACGTAAAAACGAATCACTTGAAGATGCATTACGTCGATTCAAACGTTCAGTATCTAAAAGTGGTACTATCCAAGAAGTACGTAAACGTGAATTTTACGAAAAACCAAGCGTAAAACGTAAAAAGAAATCAGAAGCTGCACGTAAACGTAAATTCAAATAATTAATAGCTCTGTTGACTCCCTCAACAAGAATGTTAATTATATATATGCTCTCGATTAGCCTTTGCTAATTGGGAGTTTTTTTATATTCTTATAGTTTTATGCTAGCACTATAATATATAAATATATTCATGTATAATCATAGTCGAGAGCGAGGTGAAATTGTGGCTTATTCTAACGCAATACATATAGGTTTTAATTCGGCTTTATCTAATAATGCTGGGATGGAAGATTTATCTAATGTACTGACTCATCCTATTATTTCTTTAATATTAACTTGTATCATTTTTTTAGGCTTTTTATACCAACTTTATTCTAAAAGAATTAATCTAGCGGGGGTCATTGCATCCTTAGCATTATTAGTTTTATTCTTAGGCTTTCTAATTAGTGGAGATGTCAATTTAATCTCTGTATTACTATTTTTCGTAGGTACGATATTAGTAATCATAGAGTTATTCGTAGTAGGTGCCATTATAGGAATTATAGGTATTACACTAATCGTAATAAGTATTATAATGCTTGGCGATAATATTTTACTTATGCTATTAAACGTAGTAATAGCCTTAATCTTATCTATTATTGAATGGGTGATACTAGTGAAAGTGCTTAAGAGAAAGATTCCATTTTTAGATAAAGTTGTATTAAAAGACTCCACATCTGCTGAAGCAGGTTATAGATCTCACGATGACCGTTCTCACTTAGTTGGACAAACAGCTCGTACTGTTACAGATTTAAGACCAGCAGGAATTATCACTATTAATAACGAAAGAATTGATGCTGTGTCTGATGGTTCTTTTATTCTTAGAAATAAAGAAGTTAAAATCCTTGAAATGGAAGGTACGAGAGTTGTTGTAAGAGAAATAGAACATTTATAAAGGAGCGATTTAATGTTTAGTATTGGACTTATCATCATTGTTGTCATCATTATAGTAGCATTATTATTGCTATTCTCATTTGTACCAGTCGGACTTTGGATTTCAGCAATTGCTGCTGGTGTAAAAGTAGGTATCGGTACACTAGTAGGTATGCGCTTACGTCGTGTATCTCCTCGTAAAGTAATAGGACCACTTATTAAAGCTCATAAAGCTGGCTTAAATTTAACTACAAATCAATTAGAATCTCACTACCTTGCAGGTGGTAACGTAGATAGAGTAGTAGATGCAAATATCGCTGCGCAACGTGCAGATATCAATTTACCTTTTGAACGAGGTGCAGCAATCGACTTAGCTGGTCGTGATGTATTAGAAGCCGTTCAAATGTCTGTTAACCCTAAAGTCATTGAAACACCATTTATTACTGGTGTAGCGATGAATGGTATTGAAGTTAAAGCTAAAGCCCGAATTACAGTTCGTGCGAATATTTCACGCTTAGTCGGTGGTGCTGGAGAAGAAACGATTATTGCACGTGTTGGTGAAGGTATCGTTTCAACAATTGGTTCAAGTGAACATCATACTCAAGTCCTTGAGAATCCAGACAACATTTCTAAGACCGTATTAAGTAAAGGATTAGATTCAGGTACTGCATTTGAAATCCTATCTATTGATATCGCAGACGTAGATATTGGTAAAAATATTGGTGCTGACTTACAAACTGAACAAGCACTTGCTGATAAAAACATTGCTCAAGCTAAAGCCGAAGAACGTCGTGCTATGGCCGTAGCATCTGAACAAGAAATGAAAGCACGAGTTCAAGAAATGCGCGCCAAAGTAGTAGAAGCTGAATCAGAAGTGCCTCTTGCAATGGCTGAAGCCTTACGTAAAGGTAACATTGGCGTTAAAGATTATTATAATTTGAAAAATGTAGAAGCAGATACAGGCATGAGAAATGCAATTAATAAACGTACTGAACAAAACGATGACGAATCACCGAAGTAATTAACAAGGGGTGATTAAATGAATATAGGTATTCTCATATTTGTAATATCTGTTATTATCTCGATAATAAGTGCTATGCGTGATAAAAGTCATGAAGAGCGCCGAAATCAACGTCCTCCTCAACGAAAAGTGGGGGAACCTACTCAAAAGCCTGAACGTAAAAAAGGTTTTTTCGAACAATTAGAAGAAGCATTTAACGAATTTGAAGAGAGCTTATCAGATGAATCTAAGGAACCCAAGCATTCTGAAAAATCTCGAAAAAACACACGAGATAATCAGAAAAAGGTTTATCATGATAGTCAACTTGAAAAAGAAATCTACAAAGAACAACAACCTGAAGAAATTGAAAGAGCACAAAGACAACAACATCGTAAAATTGAAATGCAACAAGCTCAACAACATAAAAATGAAAATTCAGGTCGACGTACAGATGAAGAACGTCGAAAATTACAAGAGAAATTAGAACAAGAATTAGCTGATAGTTTGTTCAATATTCGTACTGAAATTGATCGAGAAAAAGAAAAACAACTTTCTCGTATTGAACATAAAGCACGTGCTATTATTGAAGATAAAAATTTATCAGAACGAACAAAGCGCTATCGATTAAAGCAATTGCTTAACAGTAAGTCTATTGAGCAAGATATGACACATCAAAGTTTGCAATTTGATAAAGATCCGATTGTTAATGGACTTATCTGGCAAGAAGTTCTTGAAAGACCTAAGCAATTGTAATTGGCGTTCAACATCACTAGAGCAGAACTATGAAATCTTTGAAACTAACATTGATTTCAGTTCTGCTCTTTTTTATTTGTGATAAAAATAAATGATTTGAAAGCTAAAATTTAGAAATTAAAGTTCTACATATTATTAATACTAAAATTAAGTAATATTCTACTATGTACGAAACCTATTACATTTGTATCCTTTAACATTGTTTAGTAAAATTTATATGAAAGATAGTATTACTATAAGTTACTATTTAATATTAACTATTTAGAAATCCGTTAAGTTTTATAATACATTTTCAAAGAAAATTAGAGTTATAATTAATATTATCAATTTAAATTATTAAACATATTGTATTTGTGAAAAGGAGCGCTTTTATGCCAGGAATAATTCAAATAGACGACATTAATCAGTCTCAAGCTTTAATAGGTAATAATGATGAACATTTAAAAGCTATTGAGGAAGCGTTTGATGTCGTGATACATGCTCGTGGACAAGAAATTGCTGTAAAAGGGCAGGTAATAGAGCATGTTGAAAAAGCAGAATTAGTTCTAAAAAATTTAATAAAAGTAATTGAATTGGGAAACTCAATTACACTTAAAGATGTTGAAGCTGCTATTAAAATGGCAAAAAATGATACAATTCAATATTTACTAGATTTATATGATGAAGAAATTACTAAAGATGCATTTGGTAAAACCATTCGAGCTAAAACAATGGGACAAAGATTATATATCAATGCTATGAAACGTAATGATTTAGTCTTTGGTATCGGTCCAGCAGGTACTGGTAAAACCTTTTTAGCGGTTGTCTATGCAGCTAAACAATTAAGGAAAGGTAATGTTAAACGCATCGTTTTAACACGACCTGCAGTCGAAGCTGGAGAGTCTTTAGGTTTCTTACCAGGCGATTTAAAAGAAAAAGTTGATCCTTATTTAAGACCTTTATATGATGGTTTAAATACTGTGCTAGGAAGAGAACAAACTGCTCGTTTTATTGAGCGTGGTACAATTGAAATTGCACCTTTAGCATATATGCGTGGACGAACATTAGATGATGCGTTTGTTATCCTTGATGAAGCGCAAAACACTACGCACGCACAAATGAAAATGTTCTTAACTCGATTAGGCTTCGGGTCAAAAATGGTTGTCACTGGCGACCAAACGCAAATTGACTTGCCAAAAGGCGTAAAAAGTGGTTTGAAAGAAGCAGTTAAAAAATTACATGGTGTGAAGGGCATTAATATTATGCAATTAGACCAAAGTGATGTAGTAAGACATCCATTAGTAAGTAAAATTATTGATCGATATGAAGGAGACATTTAAATGTTTACAATTGATTTTAATGATCACACTGGACTCGTCAAAGAGGATTGGTATCAACAAATTGATGACTTACTCAATTTTGCAAAAGATCAAGAAAATATCAAAGAAGAAGCTGAACTTTCAGTTACCTTTGTAGATAAAGATGAAATTCAAGATATTAATAAAACGTATCGCGATAAAGACAAAGTTACAGATGTTATTTCATTTGCACTTGAAGAAGACGAACCTGAGATTTCAGGCATGGACATTCCACGTGTATTAGGAGACATCATTATTTGTACTGATGTTGCTCAAGAACAAGCAGATAGTTATGGACATTCATTTGAACGTGAACTTGGATTTTTAGCATTACATGGATTTTTACATTTATTAGGTTATGATCATATGAATGAAGAAGATGAGAAAGAAATGTTTGGCCGTCAAGATACAATATTAAACGCCTATGGATTGACTAGAGATTAATAGATTTATAAATAGATTTAAATACACTTTTGATGGTTTTAAAACGCTTCTTATAAAAGATCATAATTACTTATTGCATATGATTGTTGCACTAATTGCAATTATTTTAGGATTCGTGTTTCATTTAAATCGATTTGAATGGATGTTTATAATACTAGCGATTGTTTTAGTACTAACGTTAGAAGCAGTTAATACTGCAATTGAGTGCGTGGTCGATTTAGTAACCATGGATTATCATGAACTTGCTAAACAAGCGAAAGATATAGCAGCGTTTAGTGTGATGTTAGTCTCTATCTTTGCATTGATTATAGGATTAATTATTTTTATTCCACATATTTTTTAAGTGGAAAAGGGGATGAGGTAAATGAGTTATCAATCGCATTATTTTCAAGAAGCAAGAGAAGCACAAAAACGTGCCTATGCACCATATAGTAAATTCAAAGTCGGCGCTTATTTAAAAGCAAAAGATGGTCGTACATTTTATGACGCTAATGTGGAAAATGCAGCATATCCATCTAGCATATGTGCCGAAAGATCAAGTCTAGTCGCAGCAATTGCAGAAGGCTACAGACCTGGGGACTTTGAATCTATTACTGTCACAGTTGATGCAGACAAACCGTCATCTCCATGTGGCACATGCAGACAAGTATTAAAAGAATTATGTGATGATGATATGCCAGTGTATATGACAAATCACAAAGGAGAATTATTAGAGTCAACGGTAGCAGAATTATTACCTCATGGCTTCTCAGGAAAGGATTTAGAATAAATGACAGAACATAAGTCAGGATTTGTTTCTATTATAGGAAGACCGAATGTTGGTAAATCAACATTTATGAATAGAGTAATTGGACATAAAATTGCAATTATGTCAGATAAAGCTCAAACAACACGTAATAAAATTCAAGGTGTGATGACAAGAGATGATGCACAAATCATCTTTTTAGATACACCAGGTATTCATAAACCTAAACATAAATTAGGCGATTACATGATGCGTGTTGCTAAAAATACACTTTCAGAAATTGACGCTATTATGTTTATGGTAAACGTAAATGAAGAAATTGGACGTGGCGATGAGTACATTATGGAAATGTTGAAAAATGTTAAAACGCCAGTATTTTTAGTGCTAAATAAAATAGATTTAGTGCACCCAGATGCATTAATGCCAAGAATTGAACAATATAAAGAATATATGGACTTTACTGAAATCGTGCCAATTTCAGCATTAGAAGGGTTAAACGTTGACCATTTCATTGATGTTTTAAAAACATACTTACCTGAAGGGCCGAAGTATTATCCAGATGATCAAATTTCTGACCACCCAGAACAATTCGTAGTAAGTGAGATTATTCGTGAAAAAATCTTGCATTTAACTAGTGAAGAAATTCCGCACGCTATTGGTGTAAATGTAGATAGAATGATTAAAGAAAGCGAAGATCGTGTTAGAGTTGAAGCGACAATTTACGTAGAACGCGATTCTCAAAAAGGAATTGTAATAGGTAAAGGTGGAAAAAAACTCAAAGAAGTCGGTAAACGCGCTCGTCAAGATATCGAGATGCTACTTGGCTCTAAAGTATATTTAGAACTTTGGGTGAAAGTTCAAAAAGATTGGCGTAATAAAGTTAATTTCATTCGTCAAATGGGTTATATTGAAGACCAAGATTAAAAATTAGTTAGATTAGGGGCCGGTGAAGGAAATGCTCGAAAGACAAAAAGGGATTATTATTAAATCAGTCGACTATGGTGAATCTGATAAAATTATCACTATTTTAAATGAATATGGTGCTAAAATTCCTTTAATGGTTAGACGTGCTAAAAAATCAAGAACTGGCCTCCAAGCCCATACGCAATTATTTGTGTATGGCTTATTTATTTATAATAAGTGGCGCGGTATGGGAACATTGTCTTCAATTGATGTCATTAATCAATATTATGACTTACGTTTAGATATCTTTAATAGTAGTTATGCAACACTTTGCGCTGAAACGATTGATCGCTCGATGGAGCAAGATGAAGTGTCACCATATCATTATCAATTATTGCATTTTGTATTGGAAAAAATAGAAGAAGGTGACTCTGCTCAATTAATGTCAATCATTGTATTATTAAAATGTATGAGCCGATTCGGTTTCACAGCTTTCTTTGACCATTCAGCAATTTCAGGAGATACAGATCAATCTCAACTAGTAGCATATAGCTTTAGATTTGACGGTACAATTACTGAAAAAGAACTAACACAAGATCCTCATGCTTTGCGTATTTCAAATAAAACATTTTATTTACTAGATGTTCTTCAAAAATTACCAATTAATAAAATGAATCATTTCAACATTAATCAAGACATTTTAGATGAAATGTCTGAATTACTTATTATGCTTTATAGAGAGTATGCAGGCATGTATTTCAAAAGTCAGAAACTTATAAATCAATTAAAACGACTTGATGAATAGTAAGTAGTTTTCAAAATAAACTTTATTTATATATACAAAAAGTCGTTTTAATAATAGGTTGTTTTCTATCTTTTTTTTAGAAACATTAAGCTTTCTTAACAGTAATATTTTATTTTTCTGTGATAACATTACAAAATGTAGTACGAATTACAATATTACTTTTTAAAGTATTTTTTATATCTAAATGGCGTAATTTTAAAATATTATTCATACATAACCC
>NZ_PPRC01000043.1 GCF_002902565.1 Staphylococcus petrasii
CTTTTAACTCCATATTATCCCCCTAATATTTTTTCATCACTTATTATGATACCTAATAATATTAAAAAAATATATAATTCAAACTATTTTTATACTTTAAATTATTTATAACAAATATTTTTTGAGTTCCTTCCTACATTAAAAACTACTTTTCTTTCAAAAAAATAGTTCTAGTACGATAACTTCATACTAGAACTATTAATTTGATATTTTTATAATTCTTACAAATATTAATTTCATGTTTTTACTCATTTAAGTAAGTAAATAATGGAGCGTAGTTGAGTGACACCTGAGGGAGCAAGTTTATCAATGAACGTAAGTGTTCACACACTTACGTAAGTAGTTCTAAGATGAATAACGAATGATGTTGCGCGACTCTTGGCGGAAAAGAAAGAGCTTAAGACTACAGGTTTAAGCCTTTCCCGCAAGAAAGCGTCGCAACAAAATGAGTAACATTCATCTAAGAACTACTTTAGAAGACCTTAGAAATCCCCACAGATTTATCTGTGAGGAATTTCTGGCTGAAACTGTACCCTAGGCAAGCATCTCAACTTAAGTGAAATGAAAAATCCATTTTATATTGCAATACATTTATTATTACTCGGTCACTTTACTTTCATCCACACGCTTAGAAATCTTACGCATTACTGGATCTAGCACTGGTTTTCCTAACACACCTGCTATAAAGAAACCTAGTCCGAATAATGCTAAAATAATGAGTTTCGTAATTAAAATCTCTGGTACAATACCACCTACTGTTTCACGTAACGAATCAATTACGTGCGTAAACGGTAAGTATGGTGAAATCGTTTGGAAGAACTGAGGCATTGTCACTACTGGGAATGTACCGCCACCCCCTGCAATTTGTAATACTAATAGAATAATCGCAATCGCTTTACCTGGGTTACCAAGTAACGATACACACGTATAAACTATCGTATTAAAGACAATCGATCCAAACAGTGCCACCAGTATGAATAAGGTTGGTGATTCCACTTGTGCTTTCAAGATTAATAAATCACCTACTACTACAATGAAGGTTTGAAGTAAGCCCATTGATATAAAGAATGCGCCTTTGCCTAAATAAATTTGGCGTTTAGTTAATTCGTCTCTCAAACTTTCATGTTTATTATCAACGGATAATAAGCTCACTGATAACAATGCCCCTACCCATATTGATAATGAAGTATAGAACGGCGTCATTCCTGAACCGTAGTCTTTAACTGGGAAGACGTCCACTTGTTTCTTATCAATTGGGTTAGCAATCACATCTGCTTGTTTTTTCAAGTCATTTTTCAGAGCATCAATAACTTTATCCACTGCGTCATCTTTATCTAATTTCTTGAAGATATTATTTGCTTTGTCTAAATCTTTTTCAATATCTGGTAATCTCGTTTGCGCAAAGTTTGCTAAGTTCGCTAATGCTTCTTTCGCACGTGGTTGGTTCTCATCTAATAAATCAACTGCATTGTCATATTTATTAAATAATGTTGGTAAATTAGCATTAACCGTTGCCGTAGCGTTTGCTAAACGTTGTTCTAAATCAGGTAAATCGTTGCGTACAAAGTCTGCTGCTTTCGCCACATTTTGCTTCACTGTTGGGAAGTACGCTTGTGCGGTTTGCATCGCATTGATATACGCTTGTTCTAACGCTGGCAATTCACTTTGAATTGTAGCTACACGCTCTTGACCTTCTGATACGATCTGTTGTCCAGCCACAATAACTTGGTTAATCGTATTTAATTTAGATTGAACGTTTGATAATGTATTCTGACCTTCATTCAATTGTTGCGTAATGTCGTTAGATAACATTAATAAACGGTTGTTTAAATCTTGTTTTAAAAAGTCACGATACTGGCCTAATCCGGTATTTAGAGCTGGTAAGCCACGTAGGACGTTAACCGCTTCGGCTTTACCTGAACTTCCGTTGCCTAATGCATCGATAAGTTGATTTATAGAACGTACAGAACTATTAATACGGTTGTTTGCAGCCTCAACTTTTTTAATTTCAGATGATAAATCTACATGTTCTTTGTTCTCTAGCTCTTTTAAAATGTCTACGAGTCGTTGTTTATTTTTTGAGTCATTTTCAAAACGAGCTTTAATATTACGCAATGTGTCATTAAATTCAGTTGGTCGATTTGAACCAATAATGCCATAAGTTACATTCTTCAAGGCTTTAATATCAGATTGGGTCGCTTTCGTTTGTGTGTCCGCATTATTAGATAGCGCCAATAATGCTTCAGCAAGCGCGTTATTCATCGCTTTCACATCGTCTTTAGACACAATTTGGTCTTTGTTTAAAGCGTCTTTGTTATTATCATTACTCAATGGTTGCACTTTATAGGCCGGCATGCCTGACGTGCTTTGTTGACGCAAGGCGTTATTCGCTTGACCATTAACTTCTTGAGCACGACTAGCAGCTTCTTGATAATCGCCGACACGTTGTTGCGCCATAGTTAAATAACCTTGTGCGTCATTCAAGCGAGTATTCGCTAAATCAAGTCCTTGACTCGCAATATCTACACCTCTATTTAGACGTGGGAATTGAGCTGGAATATCGTTAGAAGCGACATTAAGCACGCGCTCAATATTAGGCATATATTCGTTTAATGCTAAAATGAGTTTCGCTTTCTCATTCAATGATGGAATCGCAGCGTTAACGTCATTCAGTTTCTGTTGGGCATCTAAAATATCACCTTTATAATTACCTAATGAACGGAAACGGTTCGCATACTCATCTAATTGGTCTTGATGTTCATTAAGATAAACAATGCGATCTGCAATTTTATTCAATTGCGGTAACGATTGGTGCGCAGCATAAACGGCTTTTTTAATTTTATTGATTGTCGGAACTTCATCTTCAAGTTGAATACCAACTTTGTTAGCCTCTTGAAGAATGGCTTTCGTTACTGTCGAGTTAAATTGTTTATTCGCTTCATCTACAATGACTGTTGATCCTGTATCTGTCATTTTTGGTGCGACAGCATTGATTTTTTGGTTTACTTTATATTCTATATCTGCTTTTTGCGGTTTCTTTCTTAATGTACCGGTGATTTGATGAGAGAATTCTTTAGGTATGTATATACCGGCATAGTATTTACCCATTTTAATTTCATGGTCAGCCTTTTCCCGACTTACAAATTGCCAGTCAAACTTCTTATTCTTCTTCAATGTATCGACTAGCGTATCCCCGACATTAATTTTTGTGCCACGGACTTTATCACCTTGGTCTTCGTTTACTACCGCCACTTTTACATGGTCCGTGTTACTATACGGGTCCCACATCGCCCACAGGTTGAACCAAGCGTAAAATGATGGCAAAATGGCTAAACCTAGGAGAATCACCCAAACGGCAGGGGTTTTCGCCACACGCTTCAAGTCCGTCTTATATAATTTTAGTGCGTTTTTCATTGTCACACTCCTACGAATGAAATATTAAAATTTGATATCAAATATGAGTTAATCGTTGTTTTTTTATTTATAGAGTTAGTATAATACTTTTGTTAAGCAAAGTAATAATTAGTTGACACGTATCAACCATATTTTTTCTAAATAGCATTATAACAAATAATTATTTATTCGCATACTATTAGTAGGAGGAAACACATTAAATGTCAAAGCAAAAACTAATGGTCTACTTATTAACTACCACACTCGTCTTTCCTACCTTTACGACGAGTCTTGCACATGCTGAAGACACAACTGATGAAAGCGAAGCGTCATCATCTCGCGCTCAAAGTAATGAAGACGCCCCATCAACTGAAGAAGCTAAAACTCAAGAAGATACAAGTGTAGAACGTGAGAACGACAGTAATTCAACTGCCTCACAAGAAGATTCAAAGAGTACAGAAGAAGATAGTTCACAAGAAACACCAGCTTCTCATAAGGAAACTGCACATAAAGAATCTACTAACGACAAAACGTCTAAAAAAGATGCGACAACACGTTCAAATCGTCAACAAACGGATAAAGCATCATCTCATGATAATGCGTCTTATCATACACCATTAGCGCCATTATTTGATATTCCAAATTTAACTGGTAATCATTCTTCTCATTTCTTAGATCCTAATGTCTTTGATGGTGGTTTCAGTTTAACGAATTTAATCGCTTCATTATTTAACTTTGATAGTGATATTTCAGATTATGAACATGTTGAGAATTCTAAAGATTCTTCTGAAAATGCTTCTTCAGAAAGTCATTCTAATACAAGCGACTCAAATCAAAACGCATCAACATCTCAATCTAATACAACACACAATGATAGTAGCGAACAAGCTGACGATACTTCATCTGAAGAGTCAGGCTCAACAGAAACACCCCAACAAGAAAAAGGATCAGCTAATACAGGAGCGAATGCTAGTTCAAATGGAAGTAAAGATGATGCAAGTATTAGTGAAGCATTAGATGCGATTGATGACTTAGTCACAGATGCTACTGATAACAAAGATGGTAATGACTCAAATCAAGGTAGTGATGAAACTACTTCTAATGAACAAAGTAATTCTTCTAATGAGGATAAATCATCTACTGAAGATACTAATACTAGTGAACAACCATCTTCACATGATACATCTCAATCTAATAGCGCGTCTAAAGGGGACAGCTTTTCAGAATCAGTATTAGACTCAGTGCTTGATAAATATAGCGAAGATGCTACTAAAACGCATAAAGATTACGAGTCATCTAAAGAAAGCGGAAAAGCACCTACGAATAATGATAAAGATAAACAATCAAAATTTGTTAACACGCAATTACCTACTAAAGACGAGCTTGCACATAAAACAGCACCAGTCCAATCATTTGAAGATGACGTGAGAAAAAATAACACGCGTTCAACTGGGTTATTCCAAATGTTGCCACAACTAAACGGTAACAGTGTTAGCGATGGCAATATGGCAGTCGTTGAAAGCAAAGATACACGCGATTTCATCAAATCAATCGCAAAAGATGCACATAAAATTGGGCAAGACCAAGACATTTATGCTTCAGTCATGATTGCTCAAGCGATTCTAGAATCAAGTTCAGGACAAAGTGCTTTAGCGCAAGCACCAAATTATAATTTATTCGGTATTAAAGGCGCTTATCAAGGACAATCTGTTAACTTTAATACACTCGAAGCTGGTAGCGATAATTCTATGTTCAACATTATGGCTGGCTTCCGAAAATACCCTAACACTAAAGCGTCATTAGAAGATTACGCTGATTTAATGAAACACGGAATTGATGGTAATCCTAACATTTATAAAGGAACTTGGAAGTCTGAAGCACCTACTTATCGTTCAGCAACAAGTCATTTAAGTAGAACGTATGCAACAGATCCAAATTATGCGACGAAATTAAATAGTTTAATTCAACATTACAATTTAACAGCTTTCGATAAAAAATCTATGCCAGATTTAGATAAATACGCTAAATCAACATCAAGTGGTCAAGATGTTTCAGGTGGCGACTTTAAACCGTTTGCGATGACTGATGGAGCAACGCCTTATCCTCAAGGTCAATGTACTTGGTATGTATATGAACGTGTTCAACAATTTGGTAAGCATGTAGGCGGTGACTGGGGCGATGCGCATAACTGGGATAATCGTGCTGAACGTGATGGTTATCGTGTGATGCGTAGTCCGAAAGCACATACGGCAGCGGTGTTTGAGTCAGGTCAAGCTGGTGCGGATGCAACGTATGGTCATGTTGCTTTTGTTGAAAAGGTTAACGATGATGGTTCGATTGTTGTGTCTGAGTCTAATGTTAAAGGTTTAGGTATTGTGTCATATCGTATGATTGATGCGGATACTGCGCAAGAATTGCATTATATTGAACCGAAATAATTAGATTACGATGGTCCTAAGATAGACTGTCACTCGTTTAAGTTGTTTCGCGTTCCTGGGGTGCTGTCTCAGCCTGTAGTCTTCGACTAGCACTGCTCCCCTAGGAGTCTTCACAACTACACTTCGTTATCTATCTTAGAACTACTTATCTAAGTACTTTAATATTTAGGGTCATTTATATTCAGTATAGAAATCAAACTATTAACTTACGTTATATATTTTTGAAGTACTTAAGTATGTGTGGGTTTTATATTTTCATATTAAAAAAAGGTGGGGCACTCGGGGTGCGCCACCTTTTCATTTTCAAAAATTAAGAATAGATTAATACTTGTGTGATGAGCATGCCGCCACCAAAGATGAAGACGAATGCTACGATTGGCCAAACGAATTTCAACCAGTGTGAATATTTCATATCTAACATTTGTAATGTCGCCATGATTAAGCCGGTTGGTGCTAAGAATAACATCGCATATTGTCCGAATTGGTAGGCTGTTACGATGACGAATCTTGGGATACCTACTGTGTCTGCAAGTGGTGCGAAGATAGGCATCGCTAACACGGCTAGTCCTGATGATGACGGAATAATAAAACCTAAGAAGAAGAATATGATTAATAAAATGACGATAAAGATTGGTCCGCTAACACCTTGCACAAGTGAAGATGAGAAGTTTAAGATGGTGTCTGAAATCAAACCTTCATTCATAATCATATTGATACCACGCGCTAAACCAATGATAAGTGATACCCCTACTAAGCTAGATGCCCCATTTACAAATGCATCTACAACTGCTTTTTCACCTATACCGTTTTTACCTAACGCTACAATAAGCATGATTACAATTGTAAACGCTAAGAACATTGAAGCCATGATTGGGAACCACCAACCTTGCGTCATAACGCCCCATACCATAATTGGAAACGGTAAGATAAATAAGATTAAGATGATTTTTTTGCGGAAAGTAAAGACGCTTTCGTCGCTGTCATTTTTAATGACTGACCATTGTTTTTCAAATTTCGCTTTATCTTCATACGTATAAGAAAGTTTTGGATCTTTTTTAATACGTTTTGCGTACCACGCTAAATAGCCTACTGTGAAGATAGTCGCAATGATTAAGCCTCCAATTCTCCAATATAGCCCATCGACAAATGTTGTTCCTGCAGCATTTGAAGCGATAACTACTGAGAATGGGTTAACTGTTGAAAATGTACTACCTACAGAGCTCGCGAGGAAGATTGAACCTACGCATATGATTGAGTCGTAACCCATCGCTATAAAGATTGGTACAAGCACTGGATAGAATGCGACCGCTTCTTCTTCAATTCCGCAGAGTGTACCACCTAAAACCATTAATACTGAAACCATAAAGACGAGCAAGAACTCATGCCCTTTTGTTTTTTTCGTTAGTGCCAAGAGTCCTGATTCAAATGAGCCACTGGTTTGTACAACCCCTATTAAGCCCCCTAATACTAGGATGAACACCATAACATCTACCGCTTCAATTGTTCCGTTAACCATACTTGTTGTAATTTGGTCTGGACCAGCTGGATGTTGATCTAAGCGTTCATACGTTCCCGGAATGGAAATTGGTTTATTAATCGCACCAGATTTAAATTGATCAACGTCGATTTTAACACCCAATTTATCTAATTGTTCTTGTGTACCATCGACAGTTTTTGTTTTATTATGCGCATCTACAATTTTGAATTCTTGCGCCCCTGAATCATAAGATAATTTAGAATATGCCCCTGCCGGTATAATCCACGTCGCTATAACGGCAATGACAGTTAATATAAATAGAATAGTAAATGCACCTGGCATACTTAATTTGAAACGTTTTTTTCTTTTTTTAGTTTGTGTGTCTGTAGTATCTTTTGTGTGTGTCATGCGTTTCAACCCCTTTGTATTTATTTATAGTTAAGACATGTGTCACACTTCCTATTTTTTTGAAAATGATTAATTTTAATTTGTGAAATTTTTATCAATCTTTTATCAACTTAAGTTTATGTCTAATGCAAGTTACATTCAATATGAATACAAATTTAAGAATAAATATTCAAAATACCGTCATACTTCCTTCACATAACTTTACGAATAATCTTCGGAAAATAGCTTGCTATTTTGGTGTAAATGTGTAAGCGCTTACTACATTGATATTGCCCTTTTCAAAAAATAAAAAGAGCAGATAATTAAGTCGTTAAATACTTTAAATTATCTACTCTGATATGTGCTATTTAATTATCGGAACGGTGGTGTTTGCGACGTCCTAACCATACAAACAGACTACCTGCTGCAGCAATTACCAATGTGATTGGTAACCATGATTTCTTAAGTGTTTCGCCGGTTTCAGGCAATGAGAAGTTGCCATCATCGTCAAATAAACCACTTAATAAGCCGCCACCATTATCTAAATTACCAAGTGACAAGCCTTGTACAGGGTTAGGAATGTCATCGATGCCATCAAGCAAGCTGCCGCCTGAATTCAAGTTGCCTAATAGACCGCCATTAGTTAAACCGCCTAATAGGCCTGAACCTAAATCTAGATCGCTACCGCTATTCGTATTGCCATTAATACGATCAAGCAGTGTAGGACGATTTTTAATTGGAGATAAAATGTAATCTAATTTATTTTTAGATTGGTTCAATTTATTTTGTAATTGTAATAAATCATTCGCCTTACCATTTAACGCGCTTTTAATTAAATCAAGTGCATCCGCTTTAGACGTTTGTACTTTTGAAATAATATCAGCTAATGCGTGTGCTTTAGCTTTATTTAATTTTGTAGCTAAAATCGTTTCAATGGCTTGTTTTTGATTAGTACTTTTATCTAAGATGTCTTTTAAAATATCATCTGCCGTATTCGAAGCTTGTGCTTTAAATTCTTGTTTTAAGCGTTCAACAAGCTCAGAATTTGATAAATTCTCACTCATTAAACGTTTCGCAATTGATGATGCTTCGTTATTGCCTAAACGTGTTGATAGTAATGTTTTAATTAACTTCTCTTTGTCTGGTGCTTGATCAAACATTGATTTTAAAATGTCATCACTTGATGTTGTAGTTAAACCATCAAGTTGTTTCATAATTTGGTCTGTAATTTGCTTGTCTGATTTACCATTTATATTGATGTGTTTTAAAATATCTTGCGTTTCATTTTTACTGAATACACTACCAAGAATTTGTTTGACCGCTTTTTGTTTATCAGACGCACTGTTCAATTGTTTAAGAATAAGATTACGGTTATCTTTCACTTTATTACGTACTGAAGCAATATCTTTTTCAATATTTTGACGTTGTTGTGCCGATAAACCTTGATTTTGGTTTACTTGATTACGTAATTCTCTTAATTGTTCAAGTTTACGATCTGTATAACGTTGACTAGTATCCTCATGTTGTTTTTCAATTTTTGAAATCGTTTGGTCAATTTTTTCTTTGTCAGATAATTTATCTTTTAAAGCATCAAAGTGTCTATTGATTGTAGAATCTGTATCTACACTTTGACCTTGATGGTATTCGGTATTATTTTTGCCCATGCGTTCAATGCCACTTAATAAACCTTCATCAGAATCTTGGTTACTTCCTGTTTCCTCTGTGGCAGGTTCTTCAGTTGTTTTCTCTTCAGTTGAAGGTTGTGTTTCTTGCGTTATTTGTTCTTTAGTGTTGTCTTCTTGTGCAGTTTTATCTTTATAAGTGTTCACATCATTTTTGACTTTATCCAAGTCATCCAAAATTGAAGTGCTATGTTTGTC
Source organism: Staphylococcus petrasii (assembly GCF_002902565.1). Classification (GTDB taxonomy): domain Bacteria; phylum Bacillota; class Bacilli; order Staphylococcales; family Staphylococcaceae; genus Staphylococcus; species Staphylococcus petrasii. The sequence goes on from NZ_PPRC01000043.1 coordinate 9,576, forward strand.
GGTATTATTAGTTTCTTCACTAGATGGCGTTTCCGTTGTGCTTTGTTCTTCAGATTGAGCGTCGTCTTTAGATTGTTGTTGGCTCAATGCATTTTCATTAGTTTCAGCTTCAACATTTTGTTGACCTCTATCAACCTTTTTAGAAAGTGCATCTAAATCATCCATGATTTTATCCAATTCTGCAGAAGTACTATCTTTAGAACTATCATTAGTAGTTGTATGCGCTTCTTCAGTTGATGGCGTTTCATCTGAACGAGCAACTGATTTCTCTTCTGCCGTCACACTAGACTCTTCGCGTGCATCTTTTAAGATATCATCAATTTCAGATTGGTCTTTCGCATCCTCTAAATCATCTTTATAACTTTCGATTTCTGCTTTGTCTAAATGTTTTAAACGGCTGATTTCAGCTTTCGCTTTGGAAATTGCAGACGCCAATTTAGAGTGAACCGTAGTTGCCTCAGTTGAAGCTTCAGTCACCTC
>NZ_PPRC01000044.1 GCF_002902565.1 Staphylococcus petrasii
ATCTTGCACGTTTGTTGTTTATGGAGTATATTTATTATACTTAATATAAATAATAGATAAAGATGATTATTTTCATCTTAGGAGGCACGTTACTATGACTTCATTCCACACAACTGAAGCAACACAAGTTACAAATATTACTTTAAACGTTCAAGATTTAAAAAAAATGACTAATTTTTATTCCAATATTTTAGGATTTTCAATAAAAGAACAAAATGACCAATCTGTTACGTTTAACGTTGGTGCGCATGGCCATACGTTAACTTTACATTTATTAGAAGATGGACGTCGCCCTGGGTTTAGAGAAGCTGGCTTATTCCATATCGCTTATCTTTTACCAAGTCGCACAGATTTAGCGAACTTTCTTTTCCATATGAGCCGTATGAACATTCCTGTCGGGGGTGGCGATCATTTAGTCAGTGAGGCGCTATATTTCAATGACCCAGAAGGCAATGGTATTGAGGTATATCAAGACCGCCCTACTGACACTTGGCAATGGTCTGATGGTTTCGTGAAAATGGATACCCTAGAAGTGAATGCCGATGATTTAATTGCACAACGTTCAGAGGACGGTTGGCAAGGTTGGCCTGCAGACGGTAAAATCGGACATTTACACCTTAAAACACATGATTTAGGACAAGCGCGTGAATTTTATATTGATCAAATTGGTTTAGAACATATTTCTCAATACCCACAATCATTATTTATGTCTACGCAAAAATATCATCATCATATCGCAGCAAACATTTGGCAATCTAATCAAGTACGTTTAGACAACGAACAAACTTATGGATTAGCTCACTTTGATATTTACAAACCAAATGTAGAAGAAACACATCTTACATCACCAGAAGGCTTCGACATCACACTTCACAGTGATACAAGCGTAGTACCTGGATAAATATTAAAACAGGATAGTCCGATGACTACCCTGTTTTTTATTATTCTTCTACCATTTTTCTATATTCTCTAACTGTATCAAAATCACTATCTTTTGCTTTTTCATAACCTTGATGGCCATAAATGTCATTTATCACTTTTTTACCTTTTGACGTTTTACTTATATTAATAAATGCTGTACTAATTTTATCTTTCCATTTATCACTCATATCACTTCGAACAGAAATTGTATCATTTGGAATTTTTTTAGTGTGATAAATTACTTTAGTGTCATTATAAATGTTAGGATAATCCTTTTTTAAATCTGCGCGTGCATCTTGATATGTCGCTACAGCATCTACGTCTTTATTTAACAAGGCGATGAGTGCTTGATCATGCCCTTTAATTTGCGTTGTTTTAACATCATTTCGTTTAATGCCCTGTTGTTTTAAACTAGCGAGAGGATAGATATAACCCGAAGTGGATTGACTATCTTGCAGTCCTATTTTTTTACCTTTTAAATCTTTTAAACTATGGATATTGCTATTTTTGTTTACAACAATTTGCGAGCGATAATAATCAACTAATTGATTGGTTTTATTACCTTTATTATCTACAAGATAACCTTTTGATTTGAGTAAAACATCTGCAGCATGCTTCTCGTGAGCTAATGTGTAAGAGACTGGTGAAATGAAGGCCACGTCTACTTTTCGAGAGCTTAGTGCTTCAACCATAGCGTTATAGTTAGTTGCTACATGGACTTTAACTGGAATTTTTAACTCATCAGATAATAGTTGTTGTAACGGCTTTACTTTAGCATCTAAAGTTTGAGCATTCTGAGAGGGTACAAATTCTACATTTAATTCTTTTGGTTCATGCTTTTGTGATTTTCCTGCTTTATTTTGAGAACAACCACCTGAACAAATTAATAATAAAAATAATAAGACAATAAGTATTTTTGAAGTTTTCATATTTTTTCCTTTTTCAAAAATTTAATTTAACACACTTTTATTGTAGTATACCCTTATTCCCCAAAAATTTGATAGTTCAAATAATTTAATTCAAAAAATAAAAACAGGGCGTTGTAAACGCCCTGTTCAATAAATCTCTATCTATCTTAGTATAGTCCTTGAGTTGTGTTGCTAGTGTCGATAAAGATGTTTTTAACTTGTTGATAGTTTTTAATAGCATCTTTATAAACTTCACGGCCAATACCTGATTTTTTATAACCGCCAAATGGTGCACCTGCTGGGATTTGGTTGTAAGTGTTAATCCAAATACGACCAGTTTTCATAGCTTTCGCTACATTTAATGCACGGTTAAGGTTAGTGGTAAAGATACCACCAGCTAAGCCGTATTCTGAATCATTTGCGATTCTAATAGCATCTTGTTCGTCGTCGAATTTTTCTACAACTAATACAGGTCCAAAGATTTCTTCTTGTGCTAATTTATGGCTATTATCACTTAATTCGATAATTGTTGGTTCGAAATAATAACCTTTATCTAAACCATTGTCAGTAATGCGATGGCCACCAGTTAAGATATTAGCACTTGAATCTTCTTCAGCTAATTTCACATAGCTTTCGATTTTTTCTAATTGTTCTGGACCAGTTTGAGCACTCATTTTCACATCTTCATCGAATGGATCGCCTACTTTAATATTTTCAAAAGCTTCTTTAATCTTAGGCATTACTTCATCATAAATTGAAGATTGAACTAATAAGCGTGAACCTGCACTACATACTTCACCTTGGTTAAATAAGATACCTAATTGTGCACCTTCAACGACTTGTTCTAAGTTAGCATCGTCAAAGATAATATTTGCACTTTTGCCACCAAGTTCTAATGTTGTTGGTACAATACGTTCAGCACCTGCTTTAGCTACGCCATAACCAACGTCTGTTGAACCAGTGAATGATAATTTATTTACACCTTCGTGATTGAAGATAGCGTCACCAGATTCAGAACCTTTACCTGTTACTACGTTTACAACACCTTTAGGTAGTACTTCTTGGAAGACTTTTGCAAGTTCGATTAAAGTTAATGGTGTTGATGATGATGGTTGAATAACCACTGTGTTACCTGCAGCTAATGCTGGGCCTAATTTCCATGATGCTAATAGAATTGGGAAGTTCCAAGCTACTACTGCACCAACTACGCCAATTGGTTCATTAACTACTAAGCTCATTGTATTTTCATCAAGCTCATTTACTGTACCTTCGTCAGTAGTTAACACGCTTGCGAAATATTTAAATTGATTTGCAGCTTGTGGCACATCAATTGTTGAAGTTTCACGATAAGGTTTACCGTTTTGTAACGATTCGATAGTCGCAAAATGTTCAGCTTTTTCATGAATACGGCGACTAATTTCTAATAAATAGTCAGCACGTTCATTTTTTGAAATTTTGCTCCAACTGTCAAACGCATCAGTTGCGGCTTGTACTGCTTTATCTACGTCTGATTTATTCGCTTTTGCAACCTCTGCTAAATCTTCGCCGTTAGCAGGGTTAGTTACTGTTAACGTTTCTCCACTTTCACTGTCTTGGAATTCTCCGTTAATGAATAAACCATATTTTTCATCGATAAAATCTCTAACATTTACTTTAGCCATGTTTCATCATCCTTTTTAAAAGTTTTTAAAACGTGATGCGAAAAGTTTTATATATAAATCTTACTAAAAATGTAATCGTTTACTAATTTCTAGTATTATTTTACTTTATCTGGTTGAAAAAACGAAATAAGTTGCTCGAACTTATTTCGCTTCATTTCTGTACATATGCTATTTACCCGTTCACTTAAGAATTACACATAGAGATTTTATTTAATCCATTGAATAACATCGTCAGCAGATTGACGTACTTTCGCTTTAGGTTCATCTTTTCTATAAACGATGGTAATCATAAAAAAATTTAAAAATAATTAGTCTTTATAGTTTTTGAAATCATCTCCTTAAATACATGCAATTCAATATAATTACAAAAAATATAAAAATATTATTTTATTACACATCGTTTAATGATGAATCACTTTGGTGTATGATTATTTTAAATATATTATAAATATTTTATATAAAAATAGCACATTAAAATAAGGAGTGATTTTATTGTTTTTCAATCATAAACAACGATTTGGTATTCGCAAGTTCACTATAGGAATCAGTTCAATACTTTTAGGCAGTGTATTATTTATTGGAGTTGATTCAGTCGCTCATGCCTCAGAATTAAATGATACTAATAGTTCTTTACCTACAAACTCACAATCTTTAAGCGATTCAACTAACGCTAATCAGTCCAATGAAGCTAATCAATCAGCCCCTCAAAAAGATTCATCTACTCATGTGGACAATAACGATAAAGAATTAAATAATAATAACCAATTGAATTCTACTAATAATTCTCAACCTATAAATCAGAGTGACGACAAGTCAAATTCATATAATACTGATACAGATATAACTAACCAAGATTCTAATGAGCAATCAACTTTAGACGAGAACCAAAAAAAATATTATATAAATACGGATAAATTTCATCTTCCTAAATCATACCCTCTTGTAGGCTCTCCTCACATGGTAAATATAGGTGGTGGTGGCGTTGATGTCACACCAGGTTTATCTACATTTAAAGATGATGATACTGTAAATTATAATTTCACTGTATCTTTAAGTCATATCAAAGCAAGCGATCATGTTCAAACGGCGAAAACTTTTGGAATAACTGTACCTAAATTCGTTCAAAACGTGCAATTCAAACTAATAGGTACAAGAGAAGAAGAAAGCTTAGTTCCTCATAATGTTAATTTAACTTTAGGTCAAATATCTGAAGATGATTATAAAAACACTAACAATTTCAATCTTATTCCTACATATGAAGATTATTTAAAATTAAAAAACGAAGGTAAAAATGAATTACCTGCATCAATAATAAAATATAATGAATCTTATAGTGAGCTTAGTGGAGGAAGTTATAACCCAGATTATGCTAAATCTTATGGATTAAGCACTTTGATAGATGGCTCGATAGGAATAAATGTTAGCTATGATATTACTAAAGAACAATTTAAAAAAACACCTTATATGCCATTAGATGCTAGACTAAGATGGAAATCATCAACAGAAAATATTCCACTTGATTCTAATGAAACAGGCGCACAATCATTAGACAATTATAGACGTCATTTAGTCACTTATTTTAATCAAGATGAGAAAAGTAGATACTCTTCTTATACATTTATAGAGCATCCTGAACATATTCATGAAGGTGATTTTGATGAAAATGGACTATATCTTGAACCATCAATAGGTGTTACTAAAAAATTGCATGATTGGACACTAATAGGTAATGATATTAGTCATTCAAACTTTATGTATAGTCGTATTTTCGCATTAGCAGCAAACCCAACTGTTTTTTATGAGGTTGCTTCTAATGAAGATTATGCTGATATTGCTGTAGCTAAAGTGACTGAACCTATCAAAAATACTACACCTAAGACACCGGAACAACCTAGTACGCCAGAACAACCTAAAACTCCGGAGCAACCTAAAACACCAGAGCAACCTAAAACACCAGAGCAACCTAATACTCCGGAACAACCTAATACTCCGGAACAACCTAAAACGCTAGATCAACCTAAAACACCAGAGCAACCTAAGACACCAGAACAACCTAAGACACCAGAACAACCTAAAACGCCAGAGCAACCTAAAACGCCAGATCAACCTAAAACGCCAGATCAACCTAAAACACCAGAGCAACCTAAGACGCCGGAACAACCTAGCAAACCGGAACAACCTAAGACACCAGAACAACCTAAAACGCCAGATCAACCTAAAACACCGGAACAACCTAAGACACCAGAACAACCTAGCAAACCGGAACAACCTAATACTCCAGAACAACCTAAGACACCAGATCAACCTAAGACACCAGAACAACCTAAAACACCAGAACAACCTAAAACACCAGAACAACCTAAAACACCAGAACAACCTAAAACTCCGGAGCAACCTAAGAGTCCGGAACAATCTAAAACGCCAGAAAAACCTAGCAAACCCGAAAAACCTAACAAACCAGAGAAATCTGATTTAACAAATAAACCAAACGCACCAAAAAAACAAAATCAAGCAAAACATACTCATAAAACAAGCAACACTAATGTTTTACAAAAACATCATCAAAATACTTATCAAGAAAAGAGTACAAACGGAAAGGATAAACTTCCTTTAACTGGAGAAACTAAAGAAAATAATAATATTTTACTTAGTATTATTACTGCAATATTTGGATCATCTTTACTTTTATTACGTCGCAAAAATATGAAGAATAAATAATTTAAAATAATAAGCAATATAAAATAAACAAAGCTATCTATTTCAAGTTGATGAAATAGATAGCTTTTAAAAATATATAAATCAATTTTATTTAATCCATTGGATAACATCGTCAGCAGATTGACGTACTTTCGCTTTAGGTTCTTCTTTTCTATAACCGAAACCAACCATGACAGAAGGTGCAAATTCATCCGTATTTAAAATGCCTTCTTCAGATAAGATTTCAGTTACTTTATCTAAGTCGAAACCTTCCATTGGACATGAATCGATGCCAAGTAACGCTGCAGATGTCATCATATTAGCTAAAGCAATATACGTTTGTTTGCTCGCCCAATCTAATAATGTGCGCTCATTATCATTAATATGGAAATTAGTTTGGAAGCCATTTACTTTTTCATTAAATGCAGGTAACGTGCTTTCTTCGTATTTTTTAACATTTTTAATGATTGATTGAACGTAATCGGAACTAGGAGTCACATTCTTACGTGCTAAGATAATTACGAAATGACTTGCCGTTTTCAATTGTTTTTGAGCACCTGAACTATATGGAATTAATTTCTCACGTAAGTCTTGATTTTGAACCACTACAAAACGCCATGGTTCTAATCCTAATGAACTTGGTGATAATCGAGCTGTTTCAAGTATAGTGTCAAAGTCAGAATCGCTCACTTTTTTTGTTGAATCAAACTCTTTTGTTGCATGTCTAAAATTGAATGCTTTGATAATCGTATCTTGCATTTCACTCATAAAAATATCCTCCTCAGTTTATTGTCACTCAAATTATAAATGACTCACTCTTCACACTAAAGATATTAGCTTGCAAATTTCTCTCTTATTATTTGAAAATCAATAACAAAAGACTTGTTTATGTAAAATTTTTAACATTTTAAAGATAAAATTGCTAAAAACTATTGATTTGTGAATTAATTCACAATATAATGTATTTGTAAGTTAAGTAATAGAGATGTTTCAAATCATTATTTTAATTACACATACATTTCTATAGACAACTTCAGTCTTAATTATTTATTACTATATATATTTAATCAACTTGAAATGGGGTTATTATAATGACAAAAATTATGTTTTTCGGAACTCGTGACTACGAGAAAAATGATGCTTTAAATTGGGGTAAAGCTAACAATGTTGAAGTTGTTACTTCTGAAGAAATTTTAAGCGAAGACACAGTAGATCAATTAGAAGGTTTCGATGGCGTAACTACAATGCAATTCGGTAAATTAGCAGATTCAGTTTATCCTAAACTTGAAAAATATGGCATTAAACAAATCGCACAACGTACAGCTGGATTTGATATGTATGATTTAGACCTTGCTAAAAAACATGATATTATCATTTCTAACGTGCCTAGCTATTCTCCAGAAACTATCGCTGAATATTCAGTATCAATCGCACTTCAATTAGTACGTCGCTTCCCTGCAATTGAAAAACGCGTTCAAGAACATAATTTCAAATGGGCAGCGCCAATCATGTCTACTCCTGTTAAAAATATGACTGTAGCAATTATTGGTACAGGTCGTATCGGTGCTGCAACTGGTAAAATCTATGCTGGCTTTGGTGCTAAAGTTGTTGGTTATGATGCATATCCTAATAATTCTTTAGACTTCTTAGAATACAAAGACTCAGTTGAAGAAGCTATTGATGGCGCAGATATCATTTCTTTACACGTACCTGCTAACAAAGAAAGCTTCCACTTATTTGATGCAGAAATGTTCTCTAAAGTTAAAAAAGGTGCTGTATTAGTTAACGCTGCTCGTGGCGCTGTTATCGACACACCTGAATTAATCAAAGCTGTTAATAATGGCACTTTATATGGTGCTGCTATCGATACGTATGAGAATGAAGCAGATTACTTCACATATGACTGGTCTAATAAAGAAGTTGAAGATAAAACTTTATTAGAATTAATTGAAAATGAAAATATCTTAGTAACACCTCACATCGCTTTCTTCTCAGACGAAGCTGTAAGAAACTTAGTTGAAGGCGGATTAAACGCTGCTTTATCTGTAATTAATACAGGTAAATGTGACACTCAATTAAACTAAGATAATACACAATAAATTACAAAAGCTGAAATCTCGAATAATTGAGATTTCAGCTTTTTTCTTATCTATTTTAATACTTCTTGTTCAATGATTTGTAAAACACCTTGTTCATCATTACTTGGTGCAACAGCACTTGCGATATCAAATAAAGATTGGTCTTGGCTATTTGCCATTACATAACTATATTTCGCAAATTCTAACATGTCTTTATCGTTATTCGCATCCCCAAATGCCATTAACTCTGACGCATCCATATTCCACTCATTTAATAAGCGTTTTAATGCTTGTCCTTTAGTCATATTAGGCATGATAATATCAATACTGTTATGACCGCTTGAAACAAGTTTAATAGTATCACTAAACTTTTCTTCTAAATCAGTATCCAATGTTGAATGCGTATCGCGATTAATGTTTAACGCTATTTTGACATACTCATCATCTGGTAACGGTTGAAATGAGTCGATTTCTTCTAATTGATGATAATAGAAATGTGCATCTTTCTTAAAAGCCTCACTTGTATCTTTTAAAATATAAGCGCTTTTCAAACCACATACGATAAATTCATCAATCTTTCTTTCAATATTTAAGTAATTGACTACTTCCGTATAATCATCTTGATTAAAACTACGATAATTATATAAGTCGGTACCATGGTAAATGACTGCCCCATTTTCCGAAATAAAGAACATATCCCTCTCACCAAATATTGATTTCAGTTTCGCAAATTGGTTACCACTCGCAGCGATAAATTCTATATTACGTTGCTTCAACTCTTGAAAAATCCTGTCAAAACGTGCTTTATCATATTCTTTATTCGAATCTAAAAATGTACCATCCATATCCACAGCAATTGCTTTAACCATAAAGGTTCCCCCTTGAGTTTAACGTCTTATTTAAAACAATTATATCTATCCCATTTTTATGATTAAAGTTTACTAAATAATGTTGAAACTATATTCATATTTAGAAATTAAATTCATGGGTTAAAATTAATTAATGCTATATTTATTCTTATAAGAACAAGTAACTTAAAAATAAAAACCTCTTACTCATTGATAAAGTAAGAGGAATTAAAAATTTAGTTTATTTGTTTTGCTACGAAGATTTTACGTTTTTCCCAGATGCCTGTTTGTTCGTTGTAGTTGTCGCAGGTGATTAATGTTAATTGGTTTGTTTCGCCTTTGTGTTCATCTAACACCTTAACGTCGTCTGGGTTTACGTCTCGGATGCTTGTCATTTTATATTTACGTGTTTCATTACCTACTTTAAAGTAAACTTTGCTTCCTTTTTTGGCTGCTTTTAAGTTAGTAAATTGATAGTGTGGACGGTCAATAAAGGTATGTCCGGCTATTGAAATGTTTTGATCGTCTAATTTTTCATCTTCTTCTGCGAAACTTACACCACGATTTAATTGTTCTGGCGTAGCCGGTCCAGGATATACAGGTTCTTTAATTTCTGCATCTGGAATTGATATGTAACCTGCCATTTTGGATTTGTCTTTAGGAATGGTTGGTGTTTCCTTTTTCGTTGCTTCTTTTTTATCGTTTTTATCATATTGTTCAATTTTATTGTTATTATCTTTTTCATGGAGATAATTGTCTATATGTGGTTTGGCAAATAAATATACTGCCACTAGAATTAAGATGACGCCTATAATCGTCATTAAATGGCTTGTCCAATTCTTCATTATTTGGGTGCTCCTTTAAGCTTGTCGTTCTTTGCTCATAGTATATCACTTTTAAATCGCTATTTTAATTTAATTCTTTATTTAGGTGTAAGCTTTAATTACAAACATTTGCCTCGTATAGGTTCAACCTTTTAAAATAAGAAAAAATACTAAAGTAGGTGGCAACTTGATTAGAAACGCTGAAAGACAAGATTTATCTGCAATATTAGACATTTATAATGATGCAATCCTAAATAGTACGGCAGTGTAAACATATGACGCCCAAACGCTGAAAGAACGTGAAGCATGGTTTGAAGCTAAGTTACTCGCGAATGAGCCTATCTTTGTATTCGAATTAGATAAGAAAGTGGTTGGATTTGCGACTTATGGACAATTTAGAAATTGGCCAGCATATCTGTATTCAATTGAACATTCGATTTACGTTGATAAGGATTATCGTGGAAAAGGCATTGCCTCGCAACTGCTTAGTCACTTAATAGAAGATGCCAAACAAAGAAATTATCGCACTATTGTGGCAGGGATAGACGCTTTAAACGAGGGTAGCGTTAAATTGCATGAAAAATTTGGATTTACTCATGCAGGTACAATTAAAAATGTGGGATATAAATTTGAACGTTGGCTTGATCTTGCTTTTTATCAATATGATTTATTCAACAAATAGTTTTTGTCTCATTTTTCCCTAGAGATGAAAAAACAAGTGAACGATTATTCGTCCACTTGTTGTTCTTGAAATGTATAAAATCTTTCTTTTAATTCTTCTATTTTTTTCCTCTTTTTCTCTTCAATAACAAAACTCACATAATAAAACAGAAATACTAAAATCATGCTTAATGACATTGATTCAAATAAGAGATTCTCCCAAGTTCCCTTTACTGTGAAATAATGTGTAATCGTTGTGTTAATGACGAATACTAAAAAGATGATACTTAATCTAAGCATATCATCAGCCCCTTTGGAGTTATTTTATACACATGGGTGAAATTTTGCAATAACTTTTTTAATTTTCTGTAAATTATTTTTAAGATTTTGTATATTTGGGACTGCCTTTTCAAAAAACAATAAAAAAAACCATCCTTGAATGTATTAATCACATTCAAGAATGGTGTGTTATTAGAGTTAATTATAAATTAGTTTTTAACTGGGTTTTCTGGTGCGTCAGCAAAGATTTTCTTCTTGATTGCTTCACCAGTTGGTGTACCTGCTAAGCCACCAAGACCAGTTTCTCTAAGTTCTGCTGGTAAGCCACGACCGATTTTATCCATTGCTTCGATAACTTCGTCAACTGGGATACGGCTTTCTACGCCAGCTAATGCTAAGTCAGCTGAAATTAATGCGTTACCAGAACCAATTGCGTTACGCATTACGCATGGGATTTCAACTAATCCACCTACTGGGTCACATACAAGACCTAATAAGTTACTGATTGCTAATGCCATTGCATGACCTGATGCTTCTGGTTCGCCGCCTGTAATTGCTACAGCTGAAGCTGCTGCCATTGCTGATGCAGAACCAACTTCTGCTTGGCAACCACCAGTTGCGCCGGCAACGCTTGCGTTATTGGCAATAACACGACCGAATAATGAAGCAACAAATAAGAAATCAATCATTTGATCTTCTGTTAAGTTGTGTGTTTTTTCTAATTTGAATAATACGCCAGGAATAGTACCTGAGGAACCTGCTGTTGGTGTAGCACAAATGATACCCATTGCTGCGTTAACTTCGTTTGTTGCTACAGCACCTTTAACAGCTTCCATCATTTCGTAGCCAGCTAAGGCATGATTATTTTCATTATAATCACGAATTTTTGCTGCATCGTGACCTGTATAACCTGTTACACTTTCAACACCGTCGCCTGTTGTACCTTTTTTAACGGCGTCACGCATAACTTCTAGGTTTTGTTTCATTGTTTCTCTAACTTCTTCGCGAGATTTACCAGAAAGCTCCATCTCTTCTTTAATCATGATATCCGCGAAAGACATTTTGTTTTCTACTGCGTAGTCTATAGTTTCTCTAATTGAATCAAACATATTCAATCCCCCTCTATTTTATATAGGATATGTTTAAGTGACTATATTTTTCTCTAATTTGATTTAACGTTGATTCAGGTAATGCTTTAGTTAATGGTAAAACCGCTAAACTATGATCTTTGCCCGTTTCGATCATTTCCTCATCAATTGACGCACCAAGTTCACTGATATCATTTAAGAAATGATTGACTTCTGATTTGTCAATTTTGCCGTCCATTTCTAAGATAGGTAAACCGTGGTCAAAGTTAACTTCTAGTCCTTCAACACTAATTCTTCTTAATTTAATTGTACCGCCACCAATTGAGTTACCGATAACTTCAATATGGCGACCTTTAGCTTCTGCAATTAAGTAAGCACAGTTAGGGTGCTCACCAATGCTTTCGTCGTCTTCTTCTATAATATCAATATCAATATTTTGGTCTTTAGCAATTGTTATAGCATCTTTAATACGACTATCAAATGTGCTATAACCCATTGAACCACCGATAACTGCTAAGTCAGTACCGTGACCTTGGTGTGTTTTTGCGAAAGATTCATAATAGTGAATTGTTAATTTTTCAGGTTGCATATTGCCTAATACTGAATAGGCAGCATTTCCAATTTTAACAGCTCCTGCTGTATGAGAACTTGAAGGTCCCATCATAACAGGGCCGATGATATCAAATGCACTTTGATAATCGTAGCTTTTTTTAGTAGCCATTATTAAACACTCTCCTTAGGTTGTTTCTGTTTACTAGGCAATTTCATACTCATATTCATTAAGTTGAATTTTTTGATTAATGTACTGAAGATAAATGCTAAAATCACGCTTGAGATTGCAACTGCAATAATTGTAAGAATTGATCTAGTTGCATCATTAAAGCCGAATAATACGATTGCGCCTGCAATTGGTGTTGCCATACCTTTAACATTTATTACTAGTCCACTAAATGTTACGATACATGCATTTACCACACCGATAATGGCATTTGATCCGTATAATTGTAAAGGATATTTAGCAATTAAATCGATTTGTGTTAATGGTTCAATGAAGACAGCAAATGCTTTTGATTTACTACCGCCAATGTTAAGTCTGCTGAATAATACAGCGTTTACGAATGAAGAACCAGTACATGTTAATGCACCGATAGCCATTGGAATTCCAGTTAATCCTAACAAGCTTGTTAATACCATTGAACTTAATGGTGTCATTCCTGTTACTGGAATTACTAGTCCTAAAATAACTGCTAATGCATATGGATGACTGTCACCAACAGAAGTAATCGCGCCACCAATTTGATGTAATACAGCCATAACTCCTGGGCTAATAAGTTTCGCTAATCCAAATGCAATCGCTGGTGTTAATAAAATTACAACGATTAAGTCTAAACCTTCTGGAACTTTCTTCTCGATAAATTTAATACCGAAAGCAACTAAGTAAGCTGCGATGAATGCTGGTAATAATTTAAAGTCATGTAAGACTAAACCTACAATAACTGCAAATACAGGTGAAACGCCAAGATTGATACATGTTAAAATCCCAACTGCAACCCCTGCTAAACTTCCTACTAAATCACCAATTGTTTGGAAAAATTGGATATGAAATACGCCACCAATAGCGTAACTTAAGAACGCTTGTGGTAAAAATGTTGCACAAGCAGCCCCTGATAATGCTTGTAGTCCTTGTTTACCGTATGGCGCAAAGTTTAAGAATAGCGTCATAACGATAAGCACTAATACAAGGGTGCCCACTCCTAGAATAATATTCATTCCCCAAAACCTCTTTCTATTTATTTATTAACCATGATTATGGTACACCCATTGGAAAACGATTTCAATACATCTAAAGAGTCAAATACGACCAAATTGTGAAATAAATCACATTTTGATACTTTTTGAGGAATTAAAAAATTTAATTTTGCTAAAAATTGTTAACAAATAAATAATAATTAACATTTTACACTGTAAAAAGTAACTTTGCAAACTACTTATCCCAATTCTAAAATGTTTGTAAAAATGCAATTTATTGTGTAGTTATCTTCGAATGCATCTTCACTGTAACGTCATTTTAGATAAGAATCTAATATTTTGCTTGCACATAAATAGCAAGCGAGAAATAAAAATCATTTGAGATTTATTATTTACACGCTTGCTATATTTTTTAAACATTTATATATTTTACCATAAATCTTTTAACTTTATCGGATAATCTATCATAAATGTTATTACATTATATCAAATTTTACCAATTACTTATTAATATAATTCATTAACTATTTAACTCGTTGTTTCAAGGGCCATTCTATGGAGGCGCTCTAATTAAATAATGCTTATTTATGACGAAGCCCCTACCAATATTTCAATTAATTCATGGTATTGGCGCTTAGTTATGAATTCTGTCGGTTTATAATTTTTATGGAAAAGTTGGTTATATAATTGAAATGCTATGTCTCGAGGAACTAAGTTAATTGAGTTAGTGGTTTGCAACCATTCTAAGAAGGATAGTTGTACGTTGTCTCGTTTATAAGAAATAATGAGTTGTTTAAACGTATCAAAATTAAACAGAGGTTGTTTAGGATATAAGTTGATACATGAGTTTAAATTCTGAGAAAGTAATAAATTGTGTTTTGTTAGGCGATATTCTTCTAATATTAAATTTTCAGGAAATTTAAGTATGGTGAGGAATAATTCTAATAAAAAGGATTGTTTAGAAGACTGGTCGTTTAAGGATTTACCTATTTCTATTGTAGGCGCATATTTACAATAAGCGCTAAGATGCACTTCTAGTATACTCTCATTATTATGATTAGAAGTTAAGGCACTTAAAGAGAGTTCTATTTTATAGTCTTTTAGTTCACAATATAAAATATCATTTTTAATCTTTATTTCAAATTTTGCTTTTTGGAGATGTGTACAAAGTATTTTAAATAACAATAAGTATTTTGAGGATAATGAAGCGCTGAAATTTAAATTTGCTAAAAGTGGTTTTATTTGGTCATCAGTAAATGGAAAGTTGCGTTTTTGTAATGTCTTAGATTTTAAATTAATGCTTTGTAGATAATAATAAGAAGTAATAATCTGATCATGTATATCTTGTGGATACAAATTAAGAAAGTATAAATCGTCGAGTGTGTGATTAAGTGGAGGTTCTTCTTTCAATGAAATAAGTAAGGAAGAATCATCTAATGAAAATAATTTCTTTGAGGGAGATAAAATGTGCTGTTCTAATTGGTCTCTATCCGGTAATGGAATGCCGTGTTTGTGTAGGGTGGCCTGCAAAGCCTCGTAATCTAATTCATTAATGTAGGCAAACGTTCTTAAATGATTACGCCAGACACTTTCATAAAGTTCTTGTTTATTAATTAACATATTCTTCATCCTTTCGTTGTTGGAACATAGTCATGATGTCTTAAAGG
Organism: Staphylococcus petrasii; assembly: GCF_002902565.1. GTDB lineage: Bacteria > Bacillota > Bacilli > Staphylococcales > Staphylococcaceae > Staphylococcus > Staphylococcus petrasii. The sequence goes on from NZ_PPRC01000044.1 coordinate 15,381, forward strand.
ATTATATTTTATAGTCATATTAAACGCTTATTTTATATTTTTGTCAATATAATTCCATTTAAAATAGATATTTTTATTTATAAATTATTTCTAGCCATTTGCCTCAAAAATTCATTTTACAAATATTTATTTTCTGTAGATAAAATCATTCAAAAATTAATAATTTGCGTGTTCCCCTGTTAAGCATCAAAAAAAAGAAACGAACTTTTCATCAAGCTCGTTTCTCTTTTATTTTACTTTTTATTCTTCAATTTTTAATAAGGCTTCTGTTAATTGATGTGTTTGTTGATAAATTTGTTGGTAAATTTGATAATACGCTTCGTATTGACGGTGGCGTTCTTCGTTTGGTTCAAAGGTACGTTCGATATCGATAAATTGTTCGACACATTCATCGAAAGAGTTAAACCACTCTAAACCGTATGCTGCAATCATTGCAGCTCCCATGCTCGGTCCTTCTTCATGTTTTAATTTTCGGATAGTAGCATTAAAAATATCAGCTTGCATTTGTAACCAAAATGCACTCTTCGCACCGCCCCCAATAGATGTCACGTGCGTAATCTCTTTACCCGCTTCTCGAATCAACTGAATAGAGTCGTATAACGAATACGTAATACCTTCAAGCACGGCACGCGCAAAGTCGGCTTTCGTATGGCTACCACTAATTCCAATAAAGCTTCCACGAATAAACGCATCGCCATGAGGTGTGCGCTCTCCGGCTAAATAAGGCGCAAATAAAAGACGGTTCGCACCAACAGATGAAGTACTGGCTTGCGCCACAATGTCGTCGAATGACTCATCTTCAAAGAATGTCTTCTTCAACCAACTAAGGCTATAACCTGCCGCCAACGTTACCCCCATCGCATAAAAAGTTTGAGGTACGCTATGATCGAAGAAATGAATATTATTACGATAGTCAGTATAGCTATCTTTTTCAACATTAAGAACGACTCCAGAAGTTCCAATACTGCATAGCGTATCGTTATCATTAATAATACCAGCGCCGATTGCACCACATGCATTATCTCCACCGCCGGCAAAGACTTTCACTTGTTCGGTGAAACCAAGTTCTTGCGCTAATTCAGGACGAACATCCCCAACATAAGCTGTTGAACGCACTAAAGGAGGATAAATGTCGCCAAGGCCGAAATGATCTCCAACGTCGCGTGTCCAGTCATGCGTTTGTGGACTAAGTAATGACGTGCTTGCTGCGTCTGAATATTCCATATGCACTTGTCCTGTTAAACAATAGCGCACATAATCTTTCGGTAACACAAAGACATCTACTTGCTTCCAAATATCAGGTTCATGTTGTTTCACCCATAACATTTTAGGCAAAGTGAACCCTTCAAGAATAGGATTACCATTTAAACGCTCTCCGTAGACCTCTTTGATTTGACGACATTGTTCAGAGTTACGTGTATCATTCCATAATATTGCATGACGTACTGGAGCATGATTGGCATCCAGTGCAACTAAGCCGTGCATTTGTCCTGAGAATGAAATCCCCTTAACGACATAATCTGACATTTTTGACGCTTCATTGAGATGTTTAATTCCTTGTTTAACCGCTTCAAACCATTCAGCAGGATCTTGTTCGCTGTAACCTGGACGCGTTTGAATCAATGTCAGTGGTTCACTCGTTGATGCAACCATCTCTCCTTGTTGAGTCACTGCAATAATTTTAACCGCGCTTGTACCTAAATCAATACCTAACACAACTTCTTTCATGACTGCCCACCCTTTACATACTTCGTTTATAAATTCGCTATATGCTTCTATGAAATCAATTCAATTTGTGTTTATTTTTTATAAAAATAAAATTAATTTCTCTAACCTACACTTTTTATCATATCGATTTTATCTATAATTTCAATAGTTGCTTCTATATTAATTACTTTTAATTATGAAAAAGAGCAGCGCAACGGAATCAATTTTACCTCAACTGATTTCGTTGTACTGCTCTTGGTAGAAAATATTTAGTTATGTGCTTTCAACATCTCACACTTTTTAAAATTATCGGTTACCTACGTCATGACCAATTTCTACGGTATGATCATTTTTATTGTAAATCGCACCTTGAACACTACCAAAGTTAGGGTCATTACGTTTTTCTTGAACACCGTAACCTAGACGTTTAAATTCATTGATGTCTGCGTCTTCCATGGCATTTTCATAAAAGACCGTACCACCATCGTTATAAAAACGTGGTTTATCAATAGATTCTTGAAGTGTGCCATTGCCTCTTAAGTAATCAATAATGACTTCATTAAGAATAGTTGGAATTTTATTTCCTCCTGGTGTACCGATACCCATGTAGAAGTCAGGACCGACTACAATAGTTGGTGCTGTATAAGAACGTGGTGCTTTATGTTTTTCACCAAAGTTAGGACTATTAGGATCATTAGAGAAGTTTGTTAATGAGTTGTTCATGTAGAACCCTTCTTTAACAAATTTTCCTGAACCAAAGAAACTAGATAACGTATTAGTCGTACTTGCGAGTTTACCGCTCTTATCAATGACTACAAAGTGCGTCGTACTTGTGTTATTGATTTGTTGCGTATTAAAGTCACTTCCATTATTAACGTCTGAGCTAGAATTAATACTATTTAAACGGCTCAATAGATAATCATCAGATAAATGCGTATCACTACTAGCTTCTTGGCCGTTAACAACATCTCTATTACGATACATTACATCACGTGATTTAATGATGCCTGATATAAAGTCAGCGCGATTATTTTGAGAATCTAAGCTTTCATCAATTTTTAAACCTTGTAACATCAATGTACCACCGAGTGGATTTGAAGCAGAATACACAGTGTTATTTAAGAATTTCGTACTGGTTGGTTTCTTTTCTTCTGTTTTAAAAGCTTTAAAGTCATCTTCCGTTAATTCGTCATCTATTTGTTTTGAAATACTTTTTCCGATATCTTTATAGAAATAGCTTGGGCCATCATCTCGAATCTTTTTCAACGTTTTCGCTAGAGCGTCTTGTTTTACAACATCGCCTTCACGTACAGTACGTTTACCTTTAAAGAAAGGTGAATCGCGATCAATATCAGAACCGAACATTTTTAAACTGCGCTCTAATTCTGCATCTACTTCAAAGCCATCTTCCGCTAAAGGGATGACATAGTTAAGGATTTTCTTTTCATCCATTTTACCTTCGCGTTCATGCATATCATGTAACCCTTGTACAAAGCCTGGCGTCCCTATTTGGTCACCCTTTTTATAATTAAAAGAAGACATCGTTTTATATTCATACATTCTAGGCTCTTCGCCATCTTTGCCATCATAAGTTAAGGTAGCACCACCGCCACCTAAACCTGATGAATGGGGTTCTGTCACTGCAAGTGCGTACGAAACACCCATAGCAGCGTCAACAGCGTTACCCCCCTCTTCAATAATCTTATTACCTACACTCGTTGCAATGGCATTGTTAGATGCTACGCCATAGGTTTTATTATTACCAGAGGATTTATGGTTGGTAATTTTATTCTCAAATAAAGTGTCTTTATCAGGTCTATCTTCTTTTTTAAAATAATAAAATGTAAATGAAATCAGAATCGTCACTACTAAAATAATAGTGAGCATCACTTTATTATAGATATTCATACTAACTGGCCCCTTTAGATAAATATTGCTCCGTTATATTTTTTAAGTCATTCTTTTCAAATTGATCAAGGCCTTCATTCGCTTTCGAAAAAGTTACCATCAATAAGATAACTATGATAATGATGGTCGTTAAGATACCTACCCAATGCTTTTTAATATTCATAGGTATATCCTCCATTCTCTTGTTTCAGATGAATTGTTTTATCCTTGATGTTGTTGTAATAACGTTGCTCTTCCATTCTGTTCATCTTATCTTTAGTGATTTTACCGTCTGCACCGCGCACAGGTGTTAGATGAAACTTGTTATGTTGTCCATCCCAATCATGTTGTACAACCAAACCTTTTTGGTTTTTCGATAAGAATGAATCTGATGTTAGATTTCCTAAGCTATAGAAGATACTTGCATTTTTATATTTTTCTACTTTTTGTACCACAGTATTATGACCAATGATGACGTCCGCCCCCGCATCGATTAAAGCATGTCCATAGACCTTTTGTCGGTCAGTTACATTACGTTCATTCGGAATACCCCAATCCACGTTGACGACGACTAAATCATTGCTTTGTTTTAAGTTTTTAATCAACGGAACAAAGATTTTTGGGTCTAAACTAATAGAAGTCGTATTTTTAAGTGGGTCTTCATAATTCGATTCCACATCTGTAAAGGAAACGTTAGCTATTTTCTTCCCTTTCACATTTTGTTGCACCGTTTTACTATTGATTAAATTAGAGCCATTTCCAGTTAAGAAGTTATAATCTGTTTGCGCTTCTACTTTTTTACTCAAATCCTGAGCTTGCACATTATCAATCGTGTTATTAATTAAATTAACACTCTTAATATTCTGCTTTTTCAAGAACATAATATTGTCTAAATTTTTATTTAGATTATCTGTTGCATTTTTTGAAAAGTGACTAACAATAAGCGAAGCAGTTGAGAAATCACTATTATGTAATGGTTCTTTCAAGCTAGCAAATACATCATTCAAGTTCATTTTTCTAATATGTGGATTTAATGTAATGTTTCCTAAATATGTACTGCGAATTGCATTAGGATTAGACTTTGGCATTGCTTCTACTGGCTCAATCTTTACAGCACGAATAGCAAAGACTAAAAGAACGAATGCAACTATTAAAACGATAAGTGTGTAAATAAAATTTCGACGTTTATGGCGTTTAGATTGCTTAAGTAACCATTCGCTCGCTGTTAACCGTTTTTTCTTTTTCATTACTTTACGCTCCTTGCTCGCGATTAATTAATAAAGCTGTATAAGAACAAGATGACATAGGTAATACATGTTAATAACATTGTTGAAGCTAATGTAATCACGACACCTTGTTTTTGAATTGTGTTGGCAATGATACCAGGAATAACGACACCAATGCCTGAAACTTCAACTGTTTCAAATGGTGTTAATGGATAAATTAAGTCAAAGATAAATTTCAATACCATTCCTGTGAGTATCATCGCTGCAAATTTACGTCGTCCGTATAAAATCACCCATCTGCTAATACCAAATGTCACAATAAAGTAAGTTAAACAACTAATAACGAGCACAGATAACAACATAATAGGCTGATCAAATATAAGTGCTAAATAACCAGGTACTACGAGTCCTGCTGGATTGATTCCAAATTTCTCTGCAAAGATTAAACTTAATACAATGCCGACGAATAAGGAGAAGTATAATTCTGAACCTATCATTTTATTCTATCCCTTCTATAAATTCTGTTATTTTTCCGCCTGGACCATGAATATTACCTACGCAGAAAATAAGCGCATTATGTGATTCTTTAATAATTGCTTTTTCGATATCACTAAATTCATGGTTTTCAAAATTAAGATATTTTTTTTCTGGTAAATGTTGCATGACATCTGTCACCATTTGCGTACTCTTACCTGTACAAATAAGTGTGTCAAATTCAACATCTTCAATAAAGTTTTCAGCAAATTGTCGAGTACGGTCTACCCTATCTGAACGACAATTTAAAATAACTACTTTTTTAGTGTAAGGATAGTTATAAGATTCCACTTTATTTAAAATTGCTTTCGTAGATTGCGGTTCATTCGCTGCAAATGCATTAACAAATACATTTTTTGTGTTATTTGCATTAAAATATTTAATTTCAACCGCACCTGGATCAGGTGGCGCATTTAACATGCCCCTTAAAGCGACATCTTTATCTACACCTACTGCTTGCGCTACTCCTAATGCAATAGCTACATTATCTGGAAAGACTAAGTAGTCAAATTTTCTTAAATAAGATTCAGGAATCTCGTCTTTATCTACTACTATTAATTCGGTTTTACGTTTTTTGGCTTCTTTGGCAAAAAAGTCAGTATAAGCATCTTTCATAACAACCAATTTCCCTTTGCGAGGAATCGTTGCAGTGAATGCTTGCGCAACATCTTGTAAAGTTGGCCCTAAGACATCCATATGGTCTTCCATTACATTGACGATAACGCCAATATTCGCTTTAACTAAATCTTCTTGGAAGACGATTTGATAATCAGGATTAACCGCCATACATTCATTTACCAAAGCATTCGCTTTCCGTTTAACTACTTTTCGAACAATATCTCGTTGTTCGCCAATATTTGCCCCTTGAGGTTTTCGAATTACTGGATATTCTTTCTCTGTAAACCAATACATCATACGAGCGTCTGTTCCTGTAGTTTTACCTATAACATGATAATGGTCTTCTCTTAATACGCTATAAATCATCCTTGTAATCGTTGACTTACCTCGGATACCGTTAATGTTGATTCGTAGGGGAATTTTCTCTAATCGATTACTATGGCGTTTCTTTTCTCTAATACCGAGCCATAATATTAATACGATACAAATTGTAATAAGAATCAAAATAGTGCCCTCTCTTTGATTGATTTTGTATTAAGTTGTGTTTAAACCATTTTAAACAATTATGTATTTTGAAAATGAAGAAAATAAATTTATTAATATAGATTAAATTAATAATTTGATTTTACTTTCATTCCTAGTAATAGCTTGCTAAAAATAGACATTCAACTATTACTACCAATAAAGGTATGCTAACACGTGCATGTTTTGTCAGTTTTAAAAATGTAAACCGAATGTTAAAAAGCTTTTACGTTTGTAAATCTTTTTAGAATTTTTAAATATTGCGTTATTTAAAATGATAAAATACTTTTTTTATTTTTAACAGGGATAATTGAAATTTGGCAAGTAAACAAATATTTACCCTCTATTTACACTAACTTAAAATTCTGATGTTACCTTAGACATGAATAAAGCTATGAATTCAGGAGGGACTCAATGAGCAGACCCATGACAAAACCCGTAAAAATCGCAGTTAGCATTTACCTAGCCATCATATTACTAGGTTGTACTAGTTACTTAATCTTTATTCTTGTGGGTAGTTTACAAGGCAATGATATGAGTCGTTCTGTATTAGATACTGACCCTCATCACATTAACAACGTAACTAAAACATCAAATGAAGACATCCGTGAATTAAATATGAATAAAGCAAACGAAGCTAATGAATTACCTAAAGATGAAATAGCTACAAACACACAATCTACACAGTTAGATATTTATAATAAAAAAGCAAATGCCCAAACATCCGATTGATAGATGATAGGCATTTGCTTTTATTTCATTTAAAGTCTTTGGCGTATTGAATTTGAAACTGTTTAGGCGTCAGTTGGTATTTTTGTTTAAACATCTGAATAAAATAACTCGTCGTTGAGAACCCACATGTCATCGCCACTTCTGTGACACTATGCTTCATATACATTAATTGCTTAGCACTTTGTTCTAAACGGTAATTTTGAAGAAAGTTAAAAGGCGTATCCCCTACAAAGCGTTTAAATAATTTAATCGTTTCCGCTTCACTTATCTGCATTAATTGACTTAGCTCTTGTAACGTTACTTTTTTCTGATAATGAGCTTGTAAATATTCAATACATTGCTTAACTCTTGGGTCAAAGAAGTAATGATTTGTTTTATTATATTTTCCGAAAATTAATAATAAATAATTAAGACATCGATAAAATTCACTTAACACTTCTAATTGATAATACTCTTGTTGTGCTATAAAAGTTTGTCCTACCTTTTCAATACTATCCAATAAGCACACATCTTCCTCAATATGACGTTCTAATTTAATAAACGGAATTGTAGACGCTTGATCAATAATATAATTCATATATTTGAAATTAATATATTCTGTCACATCAGGTAAGCCTACGTTCCAACAATAAAAACGCGAATTAGGCTGAACTTCATGAATTTCATGCACAATATTTGAGTTAATAAATAACCCTTCTCCTTGTTCAATCACTATCTCATTATCTGCTATCTTCACTTGGACCGTTCCTTCAGTTACATACATGAACTGCAAAGCGTAGTGCCAATGTAGTGGTATATATCCTAATAACGTTTCATTTAATTTAGTATGTAAAATAATATGAGGCCAGCGTCCATCAGGATAATTAATCTTTTCCTCTAAATCTTCAGTGATAATCATACGTCTACTCATGTTGAAACACCTCAATATCTTGATAGTTTTAATCACTATTTGAGTATTATCTTATTTAATAACATTATATTATGAGATTTATAATTTAACAAAATAGATGGAGGTGCATTGAATGACTCGCACGCAACACAGATTAAAAGGTGTGCTCTTCGCTATTATCGGGGCTACATTATGGGGTTTAGGTGGCACCGTTTCTGATTTATTATTCAACCAACGCGGTATAGACGTGGATTGGTATGTTACTGCGCGTCTTATTGTAAGCGGGATCTTCCTCTTAGGCGTTTACAAAGTGTTATATCCAAAGCGCTCTATATTAGTGGTTCTTAAAAATTTAAAAATATTCATCAGTTTACTAATTTATAGTTTGATAGGCATGTTATTTGTGCAATACGCCTATATGGCTTCAATTGCTACAGGAAATGTAGCCGTCGCTACTTTACTACAATACATAGCGCCCGTTTACATCATTATTTGGTTTGTCATTCGTGGATTAGACGTATTTCGCCCTTTTGATATTTTAGCAATCGTTATGACATTAGTAGGTACGTTCTTACTTTTAACCAACGGCTCAATATCTCATTTAGTCGTTTCTCCTACAAGTTTGTTTTGGGGCATTGTAGCTGGCTTAGCTTTGGCATTTTATACCATATACGCTACTGGTTTACTTGAAAAGTTCCCTTCCCTATTAATTGTAGGTTGGGCCATGATCATTTCAGGCATTGCAATGAATTTTAAACATCCAATTTGGCAGTTCCACGCTAGCAGTTTAAGTATTTCAACTATCTTTTATTTAATATTTGGAATAATTGCAGGTACCGCATTAGCCTTCTATCTATTTATTGATAGCTTACAATATCTTTCGCCTAAAGAAACAACTTTACTAGGGACGATCGAACCTGTGATTGCTGTCATTACGAGTGCATTATGGTTGGACGTTTCATTTAAACCAGTACAAGTCGTCGGTATCGTTATAATTCTTGTGTTGATTTTGATATTATCTCTGAAAAAACAGCCCGAAACTTTATAGCCCAAATTTAAAGAGAGCGGAATGACGTAACTTTACTTCATTCCACTCTCTATTTCATTATGTTAAAGTCAATCATACTTATGAATTTTTACCGCCCTTTTCACCAATTTCTTGATAGAATTCTTTGTCATGATTCTTCGCTGTAGCGTTGCCACCTTTTTTACCCGCTTCTTCATGACTCATTGTACCGTTATTACTGTTGCTATTGTTGTTACCATTTGAATTATTATTTGAGTTACTGTTCGAACTTGTAGTGCCTTGAGACTGACTGCCACCTTTTTCGCCAATTTCTTGATAGAATTCTTTATCGTGGTTATTCGCTGTAGCGTTACCGCCTTTTTTACCTGCTTCTTCATGACTCATTTTTTTGTTATCAGACATTTTAGTTCCTCCTCAAAAAATAATATGATACTCACGTATCTAGTAGCACCATTCCCCCATTATTTTCCAGAAAACTGTTTTTACACAAACTCAATAAACATACACGTTAGATTTACATACAAACTAAATAAAAATTTTATACAAATATACAATGTAAAAAAAGACTGTCTTATAAAATTAATTATAAAGACAGCCCGATCTCTCAAAAAAATTATTTAATAATTTTCTTTAATTGTTCAAAGAACTTTTGTTGTTCAGGTAATGGAAAGACTGGATAAATATGGAATAAGTTGTAGCCTGGTGTGAAATCATGGTCTATTCCTTTTTCACTTAACATTTTAGATAATTTTACTGCATCAGGATATAACGTTTCTTTAGTACCAATAAAGATTGAAATACGTCCTAATCCTTCTAAATCACCATTGATTGGTGAAATTTTGTAGTCTTCAATAGGTAAGTTGCCTGCCCATAATTCAATAAAGTATTTACTACCATCAATACCAAGCATTGGGTCAATTTTTTCATATTCTTTCGCTTCCGGATTACTAAACGTAGCATCCAATACTGGCGATACTAAGACAAGATGTCCAGGTTGTTGTAATTGAGTCGTTTCTTTTATATATTGTGCGAATGATAAGGTAATTTGTCCACCAGCAGAATCACCCATAATTGTAATTTGACTCGCACTATCCACTAACATAAGTTGTTTTTCATAAAGTTCTTTTAATAATTGAAAAGTAGTACGATAATCGCGATGTGGTACTTTAGGATAAACAGGCATCACGATTTTAGCATTCAATTCTCCAGCTAATTTATCAATAAATTGAAAATGTTCTTCCAGTGGATCTTGGAACCAAGCACCACCATGAACATAAAGCACAATTTTTTGTTGGCGATCACGTTTATCATTTAAGATATAAGTTAATGAACCATGCCAATCTTTGATTCTTACATCATGTTCAAATTCATAACTTGTACCGCCATATTTACCTGCAGTTATATTTTTTGTAGCTTCTAATGCTTTTTTCGCATCATCTACATTTTCAAAAGTCTTTTTCATACCTGACATTCGAATAAATTTCTCTCTTAAATAACTTTGATAACTACGTTTTTCTTTAACTCTAATATAAGCAAGGAAACCTAATATTCCTGAAGTCATCACCGATAATAATCTTTTTTTCATTTTTACCGTCCTCCTATACACCTATTAATTATAAACCTATTTAATCTTAACTTTTAGTAATCTAACTTATTCAGAAAGTTTCTACAATATAAGGAAAAGCTCTAACGTTCTACAAGTAGAATCCAGTTAGAGCTCCTTGATTATCTTTCAAGACTATCGTTCATCAATTGTAGTTGATGTTCAAAGCTTTGCATGTCAATAAAGCGTGCTTGTCGGTGCATTTCTTTTCCATCTAAAAAGATTAAATCTACTGGCACAGTAAAAATGGACAACTCTCCAGCGATGGCTTCCACTTTAGATTGATTAATGACGCCAAACGTAGCATGACTATATTCGCTTACAATATCTTGAATTTGAGGCAATACAGCATGACATACTGAACAATGGTCACGCATAACATGGATGACGGCTAACGGATGTGTCTCTATAAATTGATGAAATTGTTCTATACTGTTAAGTTGTTCTGTCATTAGTCTCACCTCTACCTCAAATATTTAATCTTTTTTAAGAAGATTTTGGAATACTTCTGGCATCTTAGTAATCTTTTGTTGTTCCAAATCAAAGAAACCGCCTGTTTGGTAACCCACGCAATGCACTTTGTCACCAGAAGCAATTTCAAATTTAAAGACCCATTTTAAACGACTACCTTTCACATACCAACAACGTCCTACAGGTTTGTCATGAATCGTGATAGGTACTTTATAATCCACTTCAGTTCTCATTAATATTGGAGAAATGTGTTGTTTCATCATTTCAGAGAATGTCATATATTTATTAATAAAGATTGTACGCAAATCCTCGAACCAACGCACATATACAATATTGCTGACTATACCCATCGCATCAATATCATAGTTATTCACTTCTATTTCTTTTTCAGCTACTAATAAACCTTCTTCAGACATAATATTTAACTCCTTTTATAAATCATCATACACTTTTATTTTACGCCCTTACATTTTGATTTTCATCAGATATACTTTTATTTTTGAAAATTAAAACCATTGAATGATACCTTTACTTTATTTGTCTGAATAATCAAAAAAATACATTGTAATATTTATTTGTAATGCTACAATAAGCTTATTCTATTTTTGGAGTGATTGCTTATGTTCTCTTATTTAGTTTTTGTCACTACCATGTCTTTTACACCTGGTCCCAATACCATCATGGCAATGTCAGAAGGACAACGTAAAGGGTTCGTTCGCGCCTTACCCTTTAACTTAGGTGTATTAATTGGCATTATTTTTACGCTCATTGTGGCTTTATTATTTTCAGAGCCTTTAAAACACTCTCCAACCTTTATCTTTATTATGAAAATCATAGGCACACTTTATCTATTATATTTAGCTTATCATGTCTTAATTTCAAAACCTGATAATGCGAAAGCTGCATTAGATCGTCCTATTTTAAAAGGAATTCTTATTCAAGCAACCAACGTCAAAGCGATGCTCTACTTTCTCACAGGGCTAACTACCTTCACCTTACCTGAAACGTGGGACCACACTTATATGCGTTCAATCCTACTAGTTATTATCGGTATTGCTGGTGTCGTTGTGTGGAGTTATCTAGGCCAAATGATGAATCTCATCTACCATCAACATTATAAAGTGATTAATGTTATCATCACCGTTCTATTACTATACAGTGCCATTGAATTATGGTAATTAAAAATCCTGACAGTAGATTAACTACCATCAGGATTTATTTTTATATCTATTTAATTTTCATAATAGCTTTACCAGGATCAACTGACTTAACATCTTCAACTGTTAATGTTTTGTCGCCTAAATTTGTGATGATAACTGGTGTTACGATGCTAGGTGCATGTTCTTGTAAGTATGCTAAGTTAATCTTCATTAATGGCTGACCTTGAGTTACAGGCTCATCCGCATTAACTAAACTTTCGAAACCTTCACCGTTCAATTTCACTGTGTCGATACCAATGTGAATTAAGACTTCTACACCACTATCTGACTCTAAACCAATCGCATGTTTAGTTGGGAAAATGGTCTTAACCGTACCATCAAATGGTGCTACGATTTCTCCTTTTTCTGGAACAAATCCAACGCCATCACCCATCATTTTTTCAGAGAATACTTTATCAGGCACTTCTGATAATGGAATAATGTGTCCTGTACCTGGCGCATAAATTTCTGTTTCTTTTACTTCTTCAAGATGCACAGGTTCATCTGAAACTTCTTCAGTTACAGTTGTTTCACTAGGTTTAGTGATTTCACCTTTCATGATTAACGCCATGTCACGTTTAATTTGGTCAGATTTAGGACCAAAGATCGCTTGCATATTGTTTCCGACTTCAAGTACGCCAGAAGCACCTAATGCTTTTAATCCTTGTACATCAACTTTAGATTTATCATTTACTTCAACACGTAAACGTGTAATACATGCATCTAAGTGTTTGATGTTTTCTTTACCACCCATAGCGTCTAAAACGTCAAATGGTAATTTCGCAACACTTGAGTTACGCATTTCTTGTTCTTGGTCTTCACGACCTGGTGTTTTAAGATTAAATTTCTTAATTGCAAAGTCAAATAAGAAATAGTAAACAATCGCGTAAACGATACCTACTGGAATTACTAATAAGGCATGTGTACGATCCCAGTTTAATAAACCATAAAGAACGTAATCAATGAAGCCGCCAGAGAATGTCATACCAATTTTCACGCTTAACAAATGCATTACTAAGAATGATGTACCCGCTAAGACTACGTGAATGGCATATAATAATGGTGCAACAAATAAGAATGAGAATTCTAATGGCTCAGTGATACCAGTTAAGAATGATGTTAAAGCTGCTGATAACATTAAACCACCAACAACTTTTTTACGTTCTGGGCGTGCATTTTTATAAATTGCGAAAGCTGCAGCTGGAAGACCGAACATCATAAATGGATATTTACCAGTTGTGAATGCCCCTGCTGTAAATGGTACGCCGTCTTTTAATTGTGCCATCCAAATACGTTGGTCACCACGAATTAAGTCACCTGCATGGTCTTTATATTGACCAAATTCGAACCAGAATGGTGCATAGAAGATGTGGTGTAAACCAAATGGAATTAATGAACGTTCAATAATACCAAAGATAAATGTTGTTAATGCTAAGTTTTTATTTAATAAGAAATTAGATAATCCGTTTAAACCATCTTGGATCGGTGGCCAAACGAAACTTAATACGATACCTGTGATGATTGCTACGACTGATGTAACAATTGGTACGAAACGTTTACCTGCAAAGAATCCTAAGAATGCTGGTAACGTAATATTGTAGTATTTATTGTAACACCATGCTGCAAGTGCCCCCATGATGATACCGCCAAACACACCTGTTTGAAGTGTTGGAATCCCTAAAATTAAAGCGTTCGCTGGTAATTTGTTAGCTTGGCTTAATTCTTTTGCGCCATTGGCATAGCTATAAATATCATCCATTGTGATATGCATTACTTTACCCATTGTCGCATTCATAATTAAGTAACCTACTAAAGCAGCTAAAGCGGCAACCCCGTCACCACCAGCTAGTCCAAGTGCTGTACCGACTGCAAATAGCAACGGTAAGTTATCAAAGATAATTTGTCCAGCTGCTTCCATGACAGATGAAATCATTACGAAGACATCCATTTTTAACCATGGTGCTAGTTTAACTAATTGTTCGTTGTGCATTGCATTACCGAACGCAAGTAAAATACCAGCAGCTGGTAAAATCGCAACTGGTAACATTAACGCTTTACCAATACGTTGCAATTGACCGAAAAACTTCTTAAACATAAGTCCTATTCCCTTCTGAAATCATTTTACGAACTTTATGACAACAAATAAGACATAAGCAAAAAGAGAAAAGTATGTTTAAGAAAACGTAAGCGTAGTTCTTACTCAACTTAATGAGTGTAGACCTCTCCCGTCATCTTCTCTACTTTCAAGGATACACATTACAAAGCCATATAGTTAAAACATTACTTAATATGTAAAGTTTGATTATAGCTATGTTGTATCCTGATTAAGACGTTTTATTTGTCTTAACCTCTTGTTTGCTTATGCCTAATTTAATAGTAACACGCAGTTCTTTTTTTAATAATTTTTATTATATACACATGATAAAACGTTTTCAATACTTTTTTTATCCTACCTCACCATTTTTTAAAATTATTTTTACAAATACTTAAATTTGCATGAAAAACTGTCGTTATCCTCATACCTTAATCGTTGAAAAAGAAGCCTTAAAAAATTAATTTCTCACATATTTAAAAATTAACCTTTAGATAAATTACGAACAGAAGTGGTGAAAGTGATTTTATTACTATTAATTTTAATGAATTTAAGTGCTCACACACTTAAATAATTAATTCTAAAATGGATAATAGAGCGTAGTTGAGCGACGCCTGAGGGAGCAGGATGAGTGTCGAGACCGTGGCTCGACCCAGCCCCCTAGGCAAGCATCTCAACTTAAGTGAGTGAATATCTATCTAAGAACGCCTTTATAAGACTACAGGCTTAAGCCTTTCCCGCAAGAAAGCGTCGCAACAAAATGAGTAACATTCATCTAAGAACTACTGTATATAAAAAAGAAGCTTACCTGTTAAGGTAAGCTTCCCTAAAGAGTTGATATTATAAGAAACGTTTAGCTGCTACTGAAATTGGTGGAATTTCATCGAAGTCTAATTTTTTATCTTCAGTAATTGATCTGTAAGCCCATTTACCATAGTTAATCGCTTCTTCATTAACAATTTTACCTGGTAATGGCGCAGCGTTAGGATCAACATGTACGTCAACGATAGTTGGTACATTTTCATTTAATGCAGCTTCTACAACTTCATCGATACGGTTAGGGTCTTTTAATACATAACCTTTACCGCCCGCAGCTTCAGCGAATTTAGCGTGATCCATATCAGAGAAATCAATCGCATATTCTAATTCACCAGCAGCTTGTTGTTCATATTTAATGAATGATAATTGTTTGTTATTCATAACAAAGATTGTCATTGGTAAATCATATTGAACAGCAGTTGCAAAGTCTTGCATTACCATTTGGAAGGCACCGTCACCAGTGATTGAAATTGCTTGGCGTTTAGGGTAAGCAATTTTAGAAGCGATAGCACCTGGAAGACCACAACCCATTGTACCTAACCATGAAGAAATAATAAATTTATTATTTACAGATAAGTTTAAGTAACGAGTTGACCAAACTGTTGAAGTACCAACGTCAATTGAGAATACAGCATCGTCATCGCTGAATTTACTAATTGATTTCATTAAGCGTTCTGGACGAATTGGTGAACTTTCGTTATTCATATCTTGTTCCATCCATTTATCCCAAACAGCTTTACGTTGTAAAGTTTTGTCTAAGAATGGACGATTTGGAACGTGTTTAATGCTTTCAGTTAATTGATGGAAAGCAACTTTAGTGTCACCAACGATACCTACGTTGATGTTGAAACGTTTACCAATTACATCTGGGTTAGTATCAATTTGGATTGCTTTGATATTTTTCTTAGGTAGGTAATCTACGTAAGGGTAGTTTGTACCTGCCATGATTAATAAGTCAGCATCTTGAATTGTTTGGTAAGATGTTTTAGTACCGATTTTACCTAAGTTACCAATGCTGTATGGGTGATCGTCAGGTAAAATAGCTTTAGCTGGTAATGTGTGAATTACTGGAATTTTTGCTGCTTCGATAAATTCACGTAATTCTTCTTTAGCATTTTGTGCACCTACACCGATAAGCATAACTGGTTTTTTACTTTTATCGATTAATTTAGTTGCTTTTTTAATGCTACGGAATGTTGGTGATGGTGCTTTTGGTTTAATAGTATCTACTGGGCGATTAGTTGTATCTTTAATTTTTTGAGTTAATAAGTCGTTAGGACAGATAACTACTGCAACACCGCGTTTTTCATAAGCAGTACGGATTGCATCATTAACAACGTCGAATACGTTATCGCCTTTTTGAATTTGGTGATGGAATACTGCTACGTCATCAACCATTTTAGAAATATTTGTTTCTTGGAATGCTTTAGTACCTAATAATGAGCTGTTAGTTTGTCCAGCAATGATAAGTTGAGGTACACGGTCCATTTTAGCGTCATACATACCGTTTAATAAGTGAACAACACCAGGACCACCGATACTTAATGCTACACCAATTTTCCCTGTCATTTTAGTGTATGAAGCAGCTGCTAAACTTGCTACTTCTTCGTGACGTACGTGATAGAATTTAAATGAATCTCTTACTGTACGTAAGCTATCTACTACTGCGTCAACAGAGTCCCCTGGAATACCATAAAGATGATCAATTTTCCATGCTTCTAATGCTTTGACTAATGCTTCATTTGCTTTAATTTTCGCCATTTTTACAAATAGCTCCTTTCCTAACTTATACGAGTACTTATTTCATATTCCCATTAATAAAATAAAATAATCATGATTGGAATAAGTATTGAGCTAATAACAGCCGTCAATATCATCCCAATTGAACTAAATGCGCCAGATTCAATATCGTGTTCTAACGCTTTTGCCGTACCAAACGCGTGTGATGCGTTACCGTATGTTAAGCCTCTTGCGATTGATGTTTTGAAATTACCTACTTTCAATAACATTGATCCCATCATACTCCCTATCAGCCCGGTAGTGATAATAAATAATACGGTAATCGTATCTGTACCACCTAACTCGTGTGATACTTCAATTCCTACAGCAGCTGTGATGGAACGAGGCAAGATTGTCACAATCGTTTCTTCTGAGTAGCCTAACAACTTTAACGAACTAAACACTAACACAAAATTGAGTATGACTCCAGCCATTACGCTTGAAAATATGATACTCATATTCTCTATGATTTTATGTCGATTCTTATAAAGTGGATAAGCTAAACACACGACAGTTGCGTTTAATAAATGATTAATCCATTTACCGCCAACCATATAATCGTGATAGTTTTGATGTGTAGCGAGTAAAACAATAATCACGCCAATAGAACCAATTAAGGCAGGGTTTAAAAATGGATTGTTATATTTAAGTTGTAATTTCTTTGCCAATAAATACATAACGACGGTTAACAATATCATAAGGATTGCTTTTAATATCATCTCAACTCATTACCTTTCTTGGCTTTAGGCTGCTTCACCATTTTTTCAGCGATATAACCTGAAACAAGGGCGACGCAACTTGTACCTACTATGATTAATAAGAAGAAGATGATATAGCTCTTAGTTATATTAGAGAAGATATCCATAATACCGACAACCGATGGAATAAAGAAAAAGACCATCGTTGATAATAAAAATTCTGCACCTTCTGATATCCAGTTAATGCGAATGATTTTTAGTTCTAATAGGATATACAGCAAAATCATACCTACAATACTGCCAGCGAGTGGAATGTGTAAAAGGTCTTGCAATAAACTTCCTATATAGCTAATGACTATAATAATGGCAATTTGAACAACAATTTGTGCAACTGTGAGCGCTTTTTTCAAGATGACTGAACCTCCCCTAAAATATGTCGAAATTGTTACAGCTAAATTTAAGACTATATTCATAATTGTAATTTATGTTGAAAAACTAGAAAAATACTCATTTTGAATATTAACTATAGTTTTTTTCTATGTAACCGTTTTATTTTAGAAGAAGTCAGTTTTGCGCGATATAGTTCTTTAATTTTCAAAAAAAGAAAAAAGCAGGACAACGAAATCTTCTTTAATTAAAAAGATTTCATTCTCCCGCTTCCTAAGCGAAATGATTCAAATAATCAATCGTATTTCAATCGTTCACTCATAAATTCTATCCACTTAGAAGTGGCATGACTCAGCAATTTATCTTTCTTCCAAATCGCCCCAAGCTCCCAACTCATACTTGGATCTTCAATCTTAATGCTTTTAATATTATCTTTTAACATACTAGCAATATGTTCCGGTAAAATACTTACACCTAGATGTGCCAATAATAAATACTCTATAAAATTCCATTGCGACACATTTGAGACCGTATTTGGTATAAAACCTGAATTCTTAGCGGCTGCAATAATCTTATCGTTAAGATAGAAATCTTCATTAAACATAATGAAGTCTTCATTTTTCAAATCAGCCATCGTCACTGATTCACGCGTAGCAAGTTCATGTTCTTCGCTGACCACTAATCTTAAATCCTCACTATATAATGATAAATAATCAAAGACATTCTCATTAATAGGAATGGTCGTAATCCCAATATCGATTTGATCGTTAATCAAACGCGTTTCAATCGATTTACCGCCACTCTCATTCAAATTGTATGTCACGTTCGGATAGAGTTTGTGGAACTCACCTAGAATATATATAAAGTGTTGCATGTCCATCACCGCAGACAAGCCAATATTAATATGACCTGTTTCAAGCCCAAGCAACCCATTGATTTCATATGGAATATTGTCATATAATGCGATAATTTCTTCGCATTTTTTATAGAATACTTTACCTGCATCAGTAAGCACTAAATAACGTTTTTGGCGATCAAATAACGTCATTTTTAGTTCATTCTCTATATCCTTAATTGCCTTACTGATTGTCGGTTGGGCGATATATAAAGACTTAGAAGCATTTGTCATACCACCTTGATTTACAACTTCCATAAAGTATTTCATATGTTTGATATCCAAATGCTCACCTTCTTTGTTTTTACTTATATTGCTATTATACACAAATTTATTTTTAGTTTTTTGGAAAATTAAAATCTATCACGGTACACTCACATAAAATTTTAAATAAAAAAATATGATTTTGATAACATACATAAAAACGTTGCAAATGTTATACAAAATCATATCTTTTCATACTGTAAATTATTCATTTAATTTAAAATAATATATTACATTCAATTTAAATTAAACTCACTAGTATTTTTATTTTGCAAATAATGTTATAATCATAAAGGCTCAAATTGAATATTGAGGTGAGGCTTTGAGCTTTTACGAATTTATGCAAAATTTTGTTGGTGATGACACACCATTAGGTGAATTGGTAAATTGGATTAATCAAGATAACAATTTCCCTAGAGACGTGAAGAGCCAAATCGAAATATTGACATATTTTCGACATAATCCGTGTCCAGAAACCATACCGGTGACTATTGTTAAAAGAGCATTGTCTGTTTTTAACCAATTCACAAATGTATGATTTCTAGTAATGTAATTATACATTCATGGACGTATCATCTCAGAAGACGGGCGCCTTTCGAGGCGCTCGTTTTCTTTTTCCTTCTAAAAACATACCCCTTTTACTGTGCTAAAATCACAAATTTGTAAAATTAGTTACAAAAACTATTGGAATATTTCATACATATTACATTTACTTGTATAATTGATTTCTTATATTGTATTAGACCTTTTTAACGAATATGATAAATACAGTTTTTAAGTATTTTATATTTTGAGGAGAACGAAATGAAATTCAAAAAATTGTTATCACGTCTTTTATTAGCTACTGGAATCATGTTCGCTGGGACTTTCACATATCAAAATATTGAACACACGCACGTTTCTCATGCTGCATCATATAACTATTACAATAGAGGTCAATGTACTTGGTGGGCGTACCAACGTCGCGCACAATTAGGCAAACCTGTTTCAAATAGATGGGGCAACGCAAAGAACTGGTATTACAATGCACAACGTTCAGGATATAGAACAGGCCACATCCCTCGTCGCTACGCAGTTATGCAATCAACTGCAGGATATTATGGCCACGTAGCCGTTGTAGAACGCGTTTATAATAATGGAAGCATTTTAGTATCAGAATATAACTATAACGTACCACTTGGTTACGGCACACGTTACTTAAGCAGAAGTGCTGCTCGTAGCTATAACTACATTTACTAAATTTAAAAATAATTAGCACACTTATATATAAGAATCCCTTAATGAGGTAAGTACCAATGTCTTACTTACTTCATTAAGGGATTTTTCTTTTATCTAAAAAAAGAGTAGGCATAACACTCGTGTGCTAAACCTACTCTCCTCTATGATTATTTTCTTAATTCTTCTAAGATACGTTGTGCAGCAGCAGTATTGGCTTTAGGTTCTTGTTTTAAAGCGTCTGCTACTTTTGCAATTTCGTCACCTTGCGCACCTACAACAATCGCTAATGATTTGTATTGTAAGCTCATATGGCCTTTTTGAATACCTTCAGAAACTAAGGCTCTGCATGCTGAAAAGTTTTGTGCTAACCCTACAGCAGCAACGACTTGTCCAAGCTCTTGTGCAGTTTTTACATTTAATAAATCTAAAGAAGCCTTAGCGATTGGCAATACTTTCGTGCCACCACCGACAATAGCTAAAGTCATAGGTACTTCAATGGTACCAACGAGACGACCACGGGCTTCATCGTATTCCCATGTAGCGATACCTCGATATTGGCCATCACGACTCGCATACGCATGTGCGCTTGCTTCTGCGCCACGTGTATCGTTACCTGTCGCTAATACTACGGCATGAATACCGTTCATGACACCTTTATTATGTGTAGCTGCACGATGAATATCTACTTGTGCAAGTACTGAGGCACGTTCCATACGTTTGGCTACTTCTTCACCTGAACGTTCTCCTCTATTTAAATCTTCGACTTTGATTTCACCTTGTACACGTACAACAGATGCTGTAGCATGGTTCGATAAAATACTCATTAACACGTCGCGGTTTGGGAACTCATTTTTCAAGTGAGCAGTAATCGCTTCTAAAATAGTGTTAAGCATATTTGCGCCCATCGCATCTTTCGTATCTACAAAGACCTTTAAAGATAGCAACTGTTGCTCAGGGAACTTATCGATATCAATACGACGATAACCGCCACCACGTTCGATGATAGATGGATAAGCTTCATCAGCTATTTGTTTAATTTGAGGCTCAAGATTTCTAATGTCTTGCGCTAACGCCTCTGTATCTTCGACGGCATCAAAGACGATTTGACCAATCATCAAGCGCTCACTCTTAACTGTTTTGAAACCACCAGTATTGTTGACCAGTTTCGCACCATAGCTAGCTGCCGCGACAACTGAAGGTTCTTCTACCATCATTGGCACGACATATTCTTTATCATCAACAATGATCTTAGGCAATAAGCCTACTGGTAAAGTGCCTTGTCCAATCACATTCTCGATTAAACTGTTGGCTACTTCTTCATTAATAAGTGGGTTGTTACGTAATACTTCATAATTATCGTCATTTAACCAACCGTATTCGACTAACTGTTTCAACTTATCTTCACGTGATAAATGACGAAACGCTTTGTCTAAACTCTTCATTTTACTGCGCCCCTTTTTCAACCATTAAAGCGATACCTAAACCGCCACCGATACAAGCAGTCGCGATACCTGTTTGTTTATCTTCTTGTTCAAGCGCATTCACTAATGTTGTTACTAAACGTGCACCACTTGCGCCAATTGGATGACCTAAAGCAATCGCTCCACCATAGATATTCAATTTCTCATCTGGAATGTGTAAATTGTTTTTAACCGGAATACTTTGCGCTGCGAATGCTTCCGTCATTTCTACGATATCAACGTTGTCGATCTTGCTATCTGTTTTTTCTAGTAACTTTTCAACGGCATAGAATGGCGCATAACCCATAAATTGTGGATCACAGCCGACTTCTGCATAGTCACCGATAATTCCAAGGATTTCGAAACCATGTTCTTTCGCGTAAGATTCTTCCATTAAGATTAACGCAGATGAGCCGTCATTAATGCTTGAAGCATTCCCGCCAGTCACTGTACCATTCTCTTTGAAAATGGTCTTTAACGTTGCAAGTTTCTCAACACTTGTGTTTGGACGCACACCTTCATCTGATGTCATTTCTTCGCCTTCAGCATCTTTCATAGTGATAATTTCATTATCAAACTTACCTGCTTCTGTAGCTTTAGCTGCTTTAAGTTGTGAATTATTAGCAAATTCGTCTTGCATTTCACGCGTAATTTCATATTTCTCAGCGATGTTCTCAGCAGTTACGCCCATTGGTACATAATGGAAAGCATCTGTTAAACCATCATGCATAAAGCTTTCAACTGGTTCTTCGCCTTCTTTTAAAATAAGTTGTGGTGCATTTGTCATACTTTCTACACCACCCACTGCTACTACGTTCGCTTCGCCTAATTGAATCAATTGTTTACCTAAGATAATGGCTTTCAATCCTGAGCCACATACTTCATTGATTGTCATGGCTGGTGTTGCATCTGGAATACCAGACTTAATAGCGATTTGACGTGCAGGGTTTTGTCCGACACCACTTTGTAACACATTACCGAAGATGACTTGTTGGATTGTGCTAGGATCGATGTCAATGGCATCAATAGCACCTTTTAACGCAGTTGTACCTAGTTCCACTGCTGAATAGTTTCTCAATTTCCCTTTATATCTGCCAATTGGTGTTCTTTTGGCACTTACAATAGCGATTTTTTTCATTCTTTATCTCCTTGTATGTAGTTTCTATATAATTGTATTTTAGTTATTGATTTTGGTAAAATGATTACTAATATGATTGTTAATAATAGTAATGAAATTAACGTTATATTCAATGTTCGCGTATGCATTTTTATTGCATTTAATAGCATTAAACACCATTTTATTATGCATTTCAACACTTTGAATGAAAACGCTTTCCAAAATTTTATAATATTTTGACTATTTATATGACGTTTCTATTATTAATATGATTAATACTACCATTTTGAAAGGATGTAATGCCCGTGAGTATAGGTATCGATAAAATTAATTTTTACGTCCCTAAATACTATGTAGACATGGCTAAGCTTGCAGAAGCACGCCAAGTTGATCCAAATAAATTCTTAATAGGTATTGGACAAACCCAAATGGCTGTAAGTCCAGTATCACAAGATATCGTATCTATGGGAGCTAATGCTGCTAAAGATATTATAACAGAAGATGATAAAAAACATATCGGAATGGTTATCGTAGCTACTGAATCAGCAATTGATAATGCGAAAGCAGCTGCGGTTCAAATTCACAACTTATTAGACATTCAACCATTCGCACGTTGCTTCGAAATGAAAGAAGCATGTTACGCTGCTACACCAGCGATTCAACTTGCAAAAGATTATCTTGAGAAACGTCCTAAC
Organism: Staphylococcus petrasii; assembly: GCF_002902565.1. Taxonomy (GTDB): domain Bacteria; phylum Bacillota; class Bacilli; order Staphylococcales; family Staphylococcaceae; genus Staphylococcus; species Staphylococcus petrasii. The sequence continues at coordinate 39,220 of NZ_PPRC01000044.1, forward strand.
GAGAAAGTGTTAGTCATCGCAAGTGATACTGCACGTTATGGTATTAAATCAGGCGGTGAACCAACGCAAGGTGCTGGTGCTGTCGCAATGATGATTTCTCATAACCCTAGCATTTTAGAATTAAACGATGATGCTGTGGCATACACTGAAGATGTGTATGATTTCTGGCGACCAACAGGCCATAAATATCCATTAGTTGCTGGTGCGTTATCTAAAGATGCTTATATTAAATCTTTCCAAGAGAGTTGGGGAGAATATGCGCGTCGTGAAGGTAAAACATTATCTGATTTCGAATCATTATGTTTCCACGTGCCATTCACTAAGATGGGTAAAAAAGCGTTAGATTCAATTATTAATGATGCAGATGAAACGACACAAGAACGTTTAACTGCTGGTTATGAAGACGCTGTATACTATAACCGTTATGTAGGCAACATTTATACTGGTTCTTTATATTTAAGTTTAATTTCTTTACTTGAAAATAGAGACCTTAAAGCTGGGCAAACGATTGGTTTATTCAGTTATGGTTCTGGTTCAGTTGGCGAGTTCTTTAGTGCTAAGTTGGTTGATGGCTTTGAAGATCATTTAGATAAAGAAGGTCATAAAGCATTATTGAATAATCGTGAGGAAGTATCAGTGGAAACTTATGAAGCGTACTTTAACCGTTTTGATGAGTTAGAGTTTGATCATGCTACTGAAAAATCTGAAGATGATAAGGATATCTTCTATTTAGAAAGTATTGAAGAGGATATTAGACAATATCATCGTCCTGAGTAGAGATAAAATAAACCTTTAAAAGAGTTCTAAGATAGAGTTTCACTCACTTAAGTTGCTACGCGTTCCTGGGGTGCCGTCTCTAAAGCAGTTCTTAAATGGATTATCATTTCGCTTAAGTTGAGACGCTTGCCTAGGGGGCTGGGTCGAGCCTTGGTCTCGACACTCATCCTTGCTCCCTCAGGCGTCGTTCAACTACGCTCCATTATCCATTTTAGAACTACTTACCTAAGTGCTAAAGCACTTAGGTTCATTGAAATTACTGCTCCCCTAGGAGTCTTCGCAACTACGTTTCGTTATCTATCTTAGAACTCTTTATGTAAATATATCAGCACTTAAGTTCTTAATAAATACATCATACATCATCATTTATGATTTATGTTTTAATTTATAATCAAATGAATATGTTAAATGGAAGTCGTGTGGGTGCGACTTCTTTTTTATGGTTTTGTGGAATGGGCTGGTCTGTATAGGTTGGTCATGTCGGCTTTTTCGATTTCTAATAATTTAATTTTATTATCAATTGTGCCTCCATATCCTGTTAAACTTCCGTCTTTTCCTACTACGCGATGGCATGGAATGATAATTGAAATTGGGTTTTTACCTACTGCGCCCCCTACTGCTTGAGCTGACATTTTAGGTTTACCTAGTGTTTGACCTACTTGTTTAGCAATGTCTCCGTATGTTTTAAACTCGCCATAATTAATATCTTGTAAAACGTTCCAAACAAGTTGTTGAAATTCAGTTCCTTGAGGTTTCAAAGGAAAATCAATTGTAGGGTTATTTCCTAAGAAATAGTCGTCCAACCATTGTTTTACTTTTCCAAAAATAGCTAAATTCGAATCAGTCGGGTATTCTAAATCTGAAGAATTGTATTTATACAATACGTGCGTAATTGCAGTACCATCACTAATAATTTCTAAATTCTGAACGGGTGATGTATATAGCATTGAATAAGGCATGGCTCTCACTCCTTTGTGGCTATTATGACGAAGTTTGGAATAAATGTACAACGGGAAACTTAAAATATTAATATAATGGAGGAGTTTTTGATGGCAGGTTTGAATAAAGATGATGTTGATTTACATTTCAACACGAATAAATTTAATGAAGATAATCACGCTAAACAAATATCATTCTTTTATAAAGCGTTATATCAAATCAATGATATTGTCTTAGGATTAATCTTTTTAGTGGGAAGCTTTTTATTCTTTAGTGATACAACTGTATTTGTAGGAACAGTGCTATTTGTCATTGGGAGTATACAAATGATGATTAGACCTTTGATTTCATTTATTCACGATTTAAAACTTTCAAGATATTATAAGCATAAATATAGAGAGTTAGAAAAAGAGCAACAACATAAATAGTTAAAAGGGTATGACTTCGATTAACCATAAGTCATACCCTTTTATGTTCTAAAACCATTTTTTCTTTTTAAATAAAATAATGAGGGACAGGGAAACAATAATTGCAAATGCAATAAATACAAAATAGCTATAATGCCATTTCAATTCTGGCATATATGTGAAGTTCATCCCATACCATCCTGTCAAAAAAGATAATGGGAAGAAGATAGATGAAATAATTGTTAACACATTAATGACATTATTAATTTTACTTGAACGATAGGATTCATTATTATCTTTAATATCATCAGTCATTTGTTCGCAGGCCATGAGTGTATCTTTCTGACGTTCTAATCGACTATGGATATGTTGAATTAAGAATTTAACTTCATGATTATTTTCTTGAAATTGATAATCTTCGAAGTCATTTAATAATTCTTCCATAGGAATAAGTATTCTTTTCAACTTAATAATTTGCGAACGTATATCATACACATCTTGTATTAACTTTTTATTATTAAGTGAATCTACATTTTTATGCTCAAAAGAAAATACTGTATCTTCAACAGAATTAACAAATTTAAAATAATTATATGTAATGTCATCGAGTAATTTTACTGCCAGTTGATCGGCTGAATGATAATTCGAATCTTTACTAATATCATGCACTAATGTATGTATTTCATCGATATAACTTTGATGAATTGTAATTAATTGATTCTCTTGCACGGTGATACTTATTGGATTAGCCTCAAAATCCGAATCATCAATAGTATGCACTACAATATATTTTTGTTTGGCATGATGATTAAGATTGAATTTCGGACGCGAAATAGTATATACAGATTCTTCAATTTTATGAGACGCTATTTTAAATTTTTCTGTTAATAATTGTTGTTCCTCGGTAGTTGGTTGCTTGAAATCATACCAAATCACTTTAGCATCTTGAGGAACTTTGTTCATTTCATCTATTTGTTGAAAAGTCCCCTGACTATCTATGTAACGTACTGTTAGTGACATAACGTTTCATCTCTCTTTTTCAAAATTAGTTCATATACTATTCCCTCAAAATTAGTGACTAACTCCATAAAGTCTTTATAAAAAATAATTAAATTAAAAACGGAGGGAGACAAGTGTTGAGCTTGTCTTACCCTCCTACTATTATTTAGAAGTTATATAATTCATAACCTTTGTCTTTAGCATATTCTAAAGCTAAAATTTCTAGAACGTTAATAAATGCTGGTTCATCTTTCACGTTAACATATTGGAATTTTAATCCATATTCTTCAGCAGTAATGTTTTTTACTTCATCTTCGCTTACGCCTTTTTCTTGGGCTAAAGCTTTTTTGAATTTAGTAGTTCCAACGCCAGATTTTAAATTATATTGGCCTAATTTGTTGAATAAGTCTTTAGTAATTGGTTGGTATCCTGTAGAGAAACCACCAGTTTGACCTACAAAGATTGGTGTTTTTTTATCAAAAATTACATATACACCGTATTTATCTTGAACCTTTTCACGGTCTTCTTTACTAAATGATAAGGCGTTACTTTTATCATATTTAAATAATTTTTTAAGTTGTTTTTTGTTATCTTCTTTGATTTGATCTAATCTTTTGCTACCTTTCATAATGCTTAATCCTCCCATATAGAGTATTTTTATAAAAATCATCAATAATATTGAATAATTTTATAAAAAATACTATATCACTAAAATTTGTTAAATAATTTTTCATATTTATATTGTTTATTTTAAATAATATACCCTTTTGGTCAATAGTAAAACCCGCGTTACCTTTACAC
>NZ_PPRC01000045.1 GCF_002902565.1 Staphylococcus petrasii
ATTAGCTCATAAAACTAAATAGTGTTTGTAACTTAAAGTTACATTTATTGGAATTAACGTTGACATATTGTCATTCAGTTTTCAATGTTCATTTTATTTAATGGAGCGGGTGATGGGAATCGAACCCACAACATCAGCTTGGAAGGCTGAGGTTTTGCCATTAAACTACACCCGCATATTTAATTTATTATTTGGTGCGGCCGAGAGGACTTGAACCTCCACGGGATTTCTCCCACTAGGCCCTCAACCTAGCGCGTCTGCCATTCCGCCACGACCGCTGGCAAAACGCATAATTAATATTTATTAATTATCGAGAACATTATTTATTGTAAATCTTTTGTAATCAAAAGTCAATACTTTTTTAATATTATTTTAAATAAATTTACTAACTTTTAATGTTTAGCGCTTTTATTAAAGCAACGATATATATAATACATGCTTATTATATTAAAGTCAATACCTTATCCATAAAAAATTCAAAGCACTTTATCAATGTTATTAGTCAATGATAAAGTGCTTTGAATGCAATTTTATTATTTTTTAACCATTATCTTTATATTTTTAAAACTATTCTATAACCGTTCATCTTCTAAGATATTGCTTCAGTTTTAACTTGCCCCCACATTTACCGCATCTCATTCTGCCAACATCTACTTTCTTAATTCTTAAATATTCGCTTCCACAAGATACACACTTATAAATATAATTTGCTCTTTGTTCATAGCTTTCAAGTGCTTTACAGTAACGTGGTGCTTCCACTTTTTCACTTAATCTTTTAAAGTCCTCATCTCGATGTTTATATCCCTTACCTAATAAATGCAAATGGTAGTGACATAATTCATGCTTAATGATATCGACAAGCGCTGCTCTTCCGTATCTTTCATATTGTTTCGGATTTATTTCAATATTATGAGAAGATAATAAATATCTACCACCTGTAGTTCTTAACCTTTTATTAAAGTAAGCCTCATGTTTAAATCTCCTGTTAAAACTTTCAAGAGAAATCGTTTCTACTAATTGTTGTAAATCTTTATTATTCATTAGGGTTAATCATAGTTAATGCAACTTTGTCTTTAGTTTTATCAATATTTAAAATCCATACATCAACTATATCTCCTACACTCACAACATCCATAGGATTTTTCACAAACTTCTTAGATAGTTTCGAAACGTGCACTAAACCATCTTGTTTTACACCTATATCTACAAAAGCACCAAAGTCTACTACGTTTCTAACAGTTCCGCTTAGTTTCATACCTTCTGTTAAATCTTCAATTGATAACACATCAGATTTTAAAATTGGTGTTTCATATTCATCACGTGGATCACGGTTTGGTGCCATTAATGACTTAATAATATCTTCTAATGTTGGCACGCCTATTTCTAGTTTAGTAGCAATGTTTTCTATATTGATGTTAGAAAGTTCTTGTTTTAACTTTTCAGAACCTAAGTCAGATATAGATAAATTTAAACTTTCTAATAAATTATATGTTGCTGCATAACTTTCTGGGTGAATTGACGTATTATCTAAAGGCTCCGTACCGTTTACTATTCTTAAGAAACCGATACTTTGTTCAAATGTCTTAGCACCTAATCGTTTAACTTTACTAATTTCTTTATTATGTTTAATAGCTCCATTTTCTTCACGATAATCAATAATATTTTGAGCTATTGCACCTGATAATCCAGAAACGTATTGCAGTAATGATTTAGAAGCAGTGTTAACATCTACGCCAACTTGGTTAACCGCAGTTTCAACAACGAATGTTAATGCATTCTCTAATTCTTTTTGATTCACATCGTGTTGATATTGACCTACCCCTATAGATTTAGGATCGATTTTAACTAATTCACTTAAAGGATCTTGCACACGTCTTCCGATTGAAACAGCACTTCTTTCTTCTACTTGGAAATCAGGAAACTCTGCTCTAGCCACTTCAGAAGCAGAATAAACAGATGCACCCGCTTCATTAACTATAATAAACTGCGCATTTAATTTATATTTCTGAATAACATTTGCTACAAATTGTTCTGTTTCACGACTTGCTGTTCCGTTACCAATTGCAATTAATTCTACGCCGTTCTCTTTGATGATACGTGTTAATTCTTTTTCAGCTTCTTGAACTTTCGCTTTTGGAGGATGTGGATAGATAACGCTTTTTGCCACAAATGTTCCGAATGGATTGATAACTGCGAGTTTACATCCTGTTCTGAAAGCTGGATCAACACCTAGAATTTGTTTTCCTTTCATAGGAGGTTGAAGTAATAAATTTTTGAGATTTTCACTGAATACTTCGATTGCATGATTTTCAGCTTTTACAGTTAAATCTCCTCGAATTTCACGTTCTATTGAAGGCATAATTAAACGTTTTAAACTATCTTGAATTGCTTCTTTAATATATTGTAATTGAGGATTTGCTGATTTAACTTCATTTTTTTCAATAAAAGTTTCAATATGAGACGTATCAAATTCAATTTTCACTGATAATACTTTCTCTTTTTCGCCACGGTTCATAGCTAAAACTCTGTGATTAGCTACTCGCTTAATAGGTTCAGAGTAATCATAATACATCGCATATGTTTCTTTTTCATCTTCCGCTTTTTTCTTTTTAGTAGTAGTAATTTGGCCTTGATGATAAACATCTTTTAAGATTCGGTTACGATATTTAGGACTATCAGAAATATGCTCGGCGATAATGTCTTGAGCCCCTGCTATCGCATCTTGTATTGTTTCTACTTCTTCGTTTAAATATTGTGTTGCTTGTTGCTCAATATCAGAACCTTTTCCTCCGATAATCCATTGAGCGAAAGGTTCAAGTCCTTTACGTTTTGCTTCTGTTGCTCTCGTTTTCTTTTTCTGTTTATAAGGTCTATATAAATCTTCTACCCTTTGCAATTTAGTTTGCTTTAAGATATCTTGTTTAAGTTCATCAGTTAATAGACCTTGTTGCCCAATATTATGTATAACTTCTTCTTTTCTCTTTTGTAAATTCGCTACATATTGATATTCATCAGAAATTTGTTTTATTTGGACTTCATCTAGCCCGCCAGTCGCTTCTTTTCTGTATCTAGCAATAAAAGGAACAGTATTATTTTCTTCTAAGAGTTGTAGTACTGCTTTAACTTGTTTTTCTGAAAATTGATATTTTGCTACTATTTCATCAATTAAATTTTTATCCATTATATAACCACACTTTTTCAAAATTTCATTTTCAATTTTAGCATATAATAAACAATCATTTTATTTAAACTATTTTCTACATTTTTCTCTTACCTTATCCATAATTAAAAGACTATCAAGATAGATACCTGATAGTCTTATATATTATTAATATTGAATTATTGTTTTGCAGCTTGTTGTAATTTTTTAATTGCTGTTCGCTGTAACCTTGAAACGTGCATTTGGCTAAGGCCAATACGCTCGCCAGTTTCTTTTTGGCTTAATCCTTCAATGAATGTACATTGAATAATTTCTCGTTCTCTATCAGATAAAATTGGTAAAATACGTTCAAGAATCATACGTTTTTCTGTTAAATCGTAATTATCATCTTGTTGACCCATGATGTCTAATAGCGTCACAGTCGAACCATCTTTGTCTGCTTCTATAGAATGATCTACACTTAAAGCATTATAACTTTGGCCCATTTCCATAGCTTCTAGAACTTCTTCTTCAGAAACTTCTAAACGCTGAGCGATCTCAGCAATTGAGGGAGAACGTTCAAGTTCGTTTGTTAGTTCATCACTCACTTTTTTAATCCTCGGCCCGATTTCTTTAATTCTTCGTGGAACATGGACACTCCAAGTTTTATCTCTTAAATACCTTTTAATCTCACCAATAACGGTTGGTACTAAGAATGCTTCAAATTTGCGATCAAAAGATAAATCAAACCTGTTAATAGCACCTATTAAACCAACCATACCAACTTGAACTAAATCTTCATGATGTGATTGTCCTTTTGAATATTTATAAGCTAAAGACTCAATTAACTTGCGGTAATGTGCTACAAGTCTATCTTGAGCATTTGTATTTGCATTTTCTTGGTGTTCTTTAATCCATTGGTTAATTTGTTCAGGTGATACATCATTAACTGATTTCGACTCTTTCGTCATTATTTGGCACCTGCTCTTTTTTTATATACTTAATCATGCTGATTGTCACACCAGATTCTTTGAAAACTTTTACTTCGTCCATCAACGATTCAATTAAGAATAATCCTAAACCGCCTTCACGTAAAAAGTCTATATTTTCATTTTCGGTATAAGGCCCTAATTGAGACTTAGTAGTTTCATAATCAAAACTTTCACCTTGATCAGAAATGATGATTTTAATTTTATCATCAAATACTTCAAAACATATATTAATCATACCATTTGTTTCATCATTTTTGTATGCATGTTTAACTGCATTCGTAACCGCTTCACTTACAGCAATTTTAGAATCTTCAATATCATCGTATGAAGCTCCGGCTCTTGAAAATACACCTGATAATGTTAAACGAATCAAACTGACATATTCTGCAGAGGCAGGTAGTTTCATTTCAATATAATCATTTTTAGGCAAGTTAATCTACCTCCGTTCCTTCATTAACGTGCATTAAGTCTTTTAAGCCAGTGATATCAAATAATCTACTAATTCTATCTGATGCTCCAAAGATATATAATTCCTTACCATTTTGATTTAACGCTTTTAATGTTCCTACAAATAAACCTAAACCTGTTGAATCCATATAACTTACATTTGTTAAATTAACATGAATATCATGTGTACCTTCTTGACGCATTGGAACAAGCACCTCTTCAAGTTCTGGCACTGTGTAAACGTCTAATTCTCCTGCTACGATAACTTCATAATATTCATCATGTGTTATCGACTCTATATTAAGGTTCATAGTTTGACACTCCTACTCTTTATCTTTACAAATATGTATACTCTATTTAGTATACCCATTACTATTATAATATAACCAAAAAATTTAATATCTAATTTACGCGTTTTATAATTAAAATTGTCATATCATCGCGTTTATTAGGATTTTGCACTTTTAGTATAGCTTCATATAAGATTTGTACAATATCTTGTGGATGCATATGTTTATATTTACGAATTAAATTAAGTAACGTTTCTTTCGTAATAAATTCTCCATCAGAATTACGTGCTTCCGTTACACCATCTGTAAATATAATGACAAGATCGTCTAGACATATTTGAATCTCTTGTTGGCTATAACGTGTATGTTGACTTACACCTAAAACGCGTCCTCTTACATCTATTTCTTCAAATGTTTCAGTTTCTGCGCGATACACATAACCAGGTTCATGCCCAGCCGAACTACAATACAGTAAATGATTCATTTCTTCGTATAAACCATAAAACATAGTAACGAACATATTTTGGTTAACGTTCTTTTCTACTACTCGGTTTAACCTTTTAAGTCCATCGCTTGGTAATTGCGAGTGTCCGTAAGAGTCCATTCCGAATTTAATCATACTCATGGCTAAAGCGGCAGGAATCCCTTTTCCAATAACGTCAGCTACTGCAAAGCTCATCGTCCCATCTCTATGATCAATTAAATTGAAATAATCTCCACTTACTTTTTGTGCTGCTACTGAAATAACGCCAATTTGAATGCTGTCGAATTGAGGAATATCTGTTTTCAACATCGTTTGTTGAAGCCTAGAGGCTAAATCGATCTCTTTATCGTGGAATTGCATTTTATCTACTAACTTTTGGTAATCTCTATAGCTATACCCAAAGCCTTTCACTACCTCTTGCAAAATATCAAGTGTTTCAAGCAATTGAGATTCTTGGAGCTGTAAAGAAGAAACATACGATTTATGTATTTTAACCACATCTTCAGGCAGAATATCTTTTTTGATTACTTCATCCGTAAAATCGTGACACTTTTCTAGAAATCGTTTTTTATCTTTTGTAACCAAGCTTTCATCTATAAGTCGTTTATAGTGTTTTTTAAATTCTTCCACGAATCTGCCTCCTTACTTCATAGTTGCATAACTTAAATTTTAATTTCGTTAATATAAATTGTATTTATTCACAAATTTTATTAATGATTTATTTAATATATTCAAAAAAAATACTACTATTTAAAAAAGACTTTAGGAATTACCTAAAGTCAACAACTTAAGTCATCAATTTAATAGCATTTATAAAAAAGTACTATTTTGTAGGTAATGATAACCTATAATTGCAATTTTGAAAAAAATCAATTAATTATTATACTAATGCTTTTTTCTTTAACTATTTGTTAAAGATATACTTGGTATATACATAAAAAACTCAAGTTTTTTGAGGTCGAACCTCATGTAACCCTAAACTAATATCTAGAGCTTCATCTACTTCTTTCATTTTTTCTTCAGATAAATAAGTTAATTTTTCTTTTAACCTTTTTTTATCTAAAGTACGAATTTGTTCAAGTAGAATAACTGAATCTCTATCCAATCGATATTTTTGTTTCTCAATTTCTACGTGTGTTGGTATTTTTGCTTTATTAATCCTGCCCGTAATTGCAGCAACAATTACGGTAGGACTATATTTATTACCAGTATCATTTTGAATGATAACTACAGGTCTTACTCCCCCTTGTTCAGAACCCTGTACTGGTGACAAATCAGCTAAATATACATCGCCTCTTTTAATCATTCACTTTTATAATTCGAAATGATGTACGATTCGTTGCAATCACAAGCTTCACATTCTAAAGGAAAAGCTTCTGTTGCTAGGGAGAGGTTTAAATCGGCCATTTGTGCATAGCCTTCTTTTAAAGATTGTTCAAGACTGTGGCTTCTATTCTGATTAAAAGTTAACATACTATGAACCTCCATCGGATACCAAATAAGACATTGTAAACCTTTATTTAATTTTATAATAACAAATTTTATATCTAGTGACTATACTATTTTAATAATTCATTTGTTACATATTTTTGATTATTTATATAATATATGCGAGGTACACGTCTTCCAAAATTACATAAGACTTCATAGCTTATCGTATTTTGTTTATCCGCTAAAGCTTCAACAGATTGAGGCGTATCAAATTGATTATCAAGTAAGACTACTTTGTCCCCTTCTTGAACTTCGTCAGGCACTTTAACTATAGTTTGATCCATGCATACTCTACCTATAATTTCACATTGCTGATTATTGATATTTACAGTTGCACCTTGCATTGATCTTAAATATCCGTCAGCGTAGCCAATTGGTAAGATAGCTATTTTAATATTTTCAGTGGCAGTATATGTACTACCGTAACTTACTGATTCGCCAGGATTTAAATATTTCGTTTGTACAACTTCAGTAGTTAATTTAGCGCTAGGTTTTAATTTGGTTTGAACGATACTTTTCACATAATCTGATGGATAATAACCATATAGTGATATACCTAATCTTAGTGCATTACATAATTCACAGTCTCTTAATAGTGAACCCGCTGAATTTTGTGCATGAATATATTTAGGTTTAGGCGCGTTGTTAACCAATTTTTCAAATAAAGCATATTGTTCATCCATTGAATCGCCTGGCTCATCTGCATTTGCAAAATGAGTATACACACCTTCAAATACTAAGTTTTCGGATTCTTGTATAGTATCTATAATGTCTTGATATTCTTCTTGGGTCTTGATACCTAATCTTCCCATGCCTGTATCTAATTTTACATGTAACCATAAACGTTTTTGATTGTCCTCATTGATTAAACGCATTGCACTTGTTAACCATTTTTTAGAAGGAACAGTTAAAGCAACACGATGTTGTATGGCTTTATTAATATCTTCTAAAGGAATAACACCTAATATTAAGATTTGTGCACTGATACCATGCATGCGTAATTCAATCGCCTCATCTAATGTTGCCACTGCAAAGAAATTAGTACCTTGTTGCATTAAGGATTGCGCGATTTTAACACTGCCTAATCCATAGCTATTTGCTTTTACGACCGGTATTACCGTTTTATTTGGATGCATTTCAGAAATAGTATGATAATTTTCTTGAATAGCGTCTAAATCTACGTTTAAATAGGTTGCTCTATAAAATTTGTCTGACATAAGAAGTCCTCCTCAACACTTTAGATTTATTCGTCAATAAAATTTGATTACTTAAATCTATCTAACTTTAATTTGTACTATTCATTATAGTACTGTTAATCTTGCTTTTCTAATATAACTTGGCTCATTGCATAATTTTCAGTATGTGTAATAGAGACATGCACGATAAAGTTAGGATATTCAATACACGGTTTTCCTTTTTCATCGTTATAGCAATTAATATCATTGAAAGCTACAGTTTTGCCTAATCCAGTACCAAGCGCTTTGCTAAAAGCTTCTTTTGTAGCAAAGCGTCCTGCTAAAAATTCTATTTTTCTTTTTTCACTTTTAAATGAATTAAACTTTTCTTGTTCTTGCGTAGTAAGTATACGTTCAACTAACTTATTTTGTTGTTTCTGATATACTTTTTCAATACGATCTATTTCAATTAAATCGACACCTAGACCATAAATCATCTTTTATCCTCACTTCACTTTTTATATTTCCTCATCCAATTCTTCTAATTCTTCACTTTCATTTGCTTTCTTAAATTGAAGAATTTCTTTTAATTTTGAAGCTTCTTCTTTATTAATTAATTCAATTTCGGCATCTCCACCAGCAGTTGATAAATGTAAACTGGCTAAGTTGTATTGTCTCATGAAATACCCTTCTTCAATATCGATATTTTGTATTCTATAGAAAGGTATAATGGTCGTTTGAATAAAGATAATCCCCTTTCTTATATAAATCTCATTATCATTATAATAATAACGAAAGTTTTTATATTTTAAAAATGGAGCACCAAATACAAAACAAATGACAAATATAATTAAAACACCAATTGCTAATACAATCGTCCAAACTGGACTCATCAAATGCATATAAGCAATATCTAAATATGTTACAACACTTACTATAATCAAAAATACGATAAATATAATTAACGCAACCAGTCGCATTACTTTAGGACCGTTCTTATGCATATATTTATAATCATTCATTGTACTCACCTCGCAAATAGCCATTTACATATTGATTCACTTTATTGTCATGTACAAATTTCAACTTCATCTCTTCAAATTCTGCTCCTTTAGCAATTAGAAAACTAACATTCTCTAAATGTGCTCTTTCAAGGAATGGATGTTGTTTAGTTTCCATGCCAATAATCTTATCTGTTTTGAAATAATATGTATTGAAGCTAAATGTATTTACTTCACGAAGTGCAATTTCATCATTTTTGAAATTTAATCCTGCAGCGCGAATATAAATATAAGCGTGCAATGCCATTAAGCCAATAATTAAAAGAGCTATAATAATACTCCAAGCACTCCAAAAATAAGTCCCAATGCCAGCTGCTATCATTAAAATTATGCTAGGTATTAAAAAATGTCTGTGATAACCACGCCATGGCATATCAGTTTTTATATCATTAAACTGCATTTCCGGAACAAGTGATTTAATAATGTGATAAGCCTCTTGTCGTTTAATGAACGGTAAGATCATAATTTTACCATTATCACTAGCGTCTTCTTCTGAAGTGATATCTAAATCACTAGTAATAATAAAGTGTATTGATGTATAACCGAACAATTTTCTTAGAAAAGATTGCTTCTCAAGAACAGCTTGCAATCTATCTGTAGGCACGGTAATATTTTTTACATTTAATAAACCATAACTAATCTTAAGTTGACTATCTTGTTGCGTAACCGTGTAATTATAATATCGAACGATTGTAATGAGTGTACCTATGATATAACTAACTAATAACACAACTCCAACTATAATCAATACAATAAATAATACTGAATTAATCCAGTGCCAAAGGCTAGATGTCCATTTTTCCCATGGAATCATGTGTTGAAATGCCCCTAGTATAGGCGACACAGTTGCTAAAGCTACGCCAATAGCACCACTCGTCATCGCCATAAGCAATAAGGAACGCCACGACATTTTATAAAGCGTTGATTCGCTTTGTATTGTACTAGAAGCAACGTTATGAGTACTTTGAATAGGCTGTTCTTCAACTACATTTTGTTCACTATTTACAACTTCTTCATTTTTATCTTCTTTCATTTGTAATTGACGTTCGCGAATCGTTCGTTCAATTAAGTTACTCTGCTCTTTTGAAATAGTAGCTAACTCTACTCCATCACTTGGTGTTTTGATTTGTAAACTCACACCACCAACGATTTGATTAACTAATCCTTGAGTAGTGTCTAGCGACTGAATTCTACTTAAATTTAATTCTTTACGTTTTTTATTTATCCATCCAGATGTCACTATAAAATGCTCATCTTCTATCCAATATCGTGTTACATATACTTCTAAAAAGTGATGAATAAATGTAACTATAAAGATGAGTAAAAATATAGCTGGGCTAATATAATTTCTTATATCTGTAAAATCAAAATCCCAGCTATTAAACACTACAAATATAATAAAAGGAATAATATTTTGTTTTATAACTTTTATTAAACCATCTACATATGAAATAGGATGCAACTTTTGAGGATTATACATCAGAATCTGCACCTCTCAATGTTTCTAGAATATGTTGTGATAAATGCTCTGCTTGAACTTCAGACATTAAAGGTAATTTCACTTCGTGTCCTGCTGTAACAAACACAACAGTATTAAGATGAAAAGCTTTTAATAATGGATTGGTTTTAATTTGAAGATATTGTAATCTCTCGATTTTAGTCATTTGATGATGCTTAAAGATAAACATAGATTTAACTTCGACATTTTTCGCATCTACACTATAATAATGGAAACGATAACGCACATACGGTTGTATGACTAAACGAAGACAACTTAAAACGAACAAGAAGATTAAAATGTAGAAAATAAAATGATACCAATTAAAGTAGTTCCACATTGAATGCAAAGCACCTAATATAATTAACTCAATTAGGAATGTAACACCGCTCATTATCCAATGAATAGCGTATGCATTTTTAGGGCTTTTATGAAATGAATCTTCTAACTTCATCATAAACTCCTTTGCAATTTTTCTTAATTATATCATACTGATTTAATTCTATATGATTACTTTAATATACATTTTCCAACTACACATTATACTTTCTTTATAAGTTTTATATATTTTTGCATACAAAAAAACACCTCAACTCATTGAGGTGTTTCAGACTAAACGTCCAATTCTATTTTTGTAAATCTGCAAACGTACGAGCTTTCATTGAAGGTTTACCTTTATCTTGTCTGTCGCGACGATCTGATTTCTTACCTTTTTTCTTATTGAAGTTACCTTTTGAACGTTTGTTTTTATTATCAAATTTATTATTACGTTTACCACCTCGGCGTGATCCATTTCCTTTACCTTGACGACTTTTACGTGCTAAAGGCTTTTCAAAAGTTAATTGAACTTCAACTTCATCGTTCGCTTCAACTAATTCTTGTAATAATGATGCAACTAATTCAGTGCTATCATATTCATCTAATAATTCACTTGAAATGCGTTTTAGACGTGCTTCACTTTCACGTGACATCCAGTTTTTAACTTTATCTTTAATATCTTCTTCACGCGCTTTAAGCACTTCTTTACGATGTGGGGGTCTTAAAGCATTCATTCTTCTACCGTTAACTTCCTCAATTTGACGGATGTAATCCATTTCAATTGGGTTTACAAATGTAACAGCGATCCCTTCTTTACCTGCACGACCAGTACGGCCAATTCTGTGCGTATAGCTTTCAGTATCTTGAGGAATATCAAAGTTATAAACGTGACTTACGCCTGAAATATCCAGACCACGTGCAGCAACGTCAGTCGCTACTAAAATATCAATTTGATCATTTTTAAATTTCTTTAATACTTCTAAACGTTTCGCTTGAGTGATATCTCCGTGTAAACCTTCAGCTTTATAACCTTTAGATAATAAAGCACTTGTTAACTCATCAACACGGCGTTTTGTTCTACCGAAGACAATTGCTAATTCAGGTTGGTGAACATCTAAGAAGTTTGTAAAAGTATCGAATTTCTCAAGTTCTTTTACGATTGTGTAGTATTCATCAATTTGTGGATCAGACATTTCATTATTCATTGTCTTAACAATTTGTGGAGATTTCATAAATTGTTGTACTAAAGTTTGAATTGCTTTAGGCATTGTAGCTGAGAATAACATTGTTTGACGTTGCTCAGCTGGAATTTTATCCATAATAAATCTCATATCATCGATGAAGCCCATGTTCATCATTTCATCCGCTTCATCCAAGATTAATGTATGAATATCATTTGTTTTAAGTGTACGACGATTTAAATGGTCAATCACACGACCAGGCGTACCTACTACGATTTGTGGTCCACGTTTTAACGCTTTGATTTGTCTGTCAATTGGCATACCACCAAATACTGTAACGACCTGTACATTTTGTCCACGACTGAATTCGCGTAACTGTTCAGCTACTTGCATAGCTAATTCTCTAGTTGGTGCTAAGATTAAAGCTTGTACACCTGATTTACCAACTACTTTTTCAATTAAAGGAATCCCGAAAGCTCCTGTTTTACCTGTACCAGTTTGAGCTTGTCCAAGGATATCTCTTCCTTCTAATGTGTAAGGGATACTTTCTTTTTGAATCGGTGTAGGTTCCTTAAACCCCATTGCTTCAAGGGTTTCTACCGTTTTATCCGAAATCCCTAATTCTTTAAAATTTTGCAATATAATTCTCCTTTAAACTAACTTTTTTATCAATATACGTCTGTGTATATAAGGTCCTCTTATTACGTCAACTTCTATATAGTACCACCTAAAAATATTTATCGCAATAAAGCAATTCCTTACTTTCCTTCAATATATAGCTCATCTCTTCATAATAGCGGTTACATTTTTTAGCTTCTTTTTTGGGAAAAGGGCATAAAAAACAAACCATTGTGCGATTTTAAACATCCACAATGGCTTGTCAGAAAAACATATATATAAATATATAGTGATAATTAAATAATTTGATTTACGACTTCTTCAAGTTTATTTCCTCTAGAACCTTTGACTAAGACTTTGTCTTGAGGCACTAAATGAGATTTTAAATACGCTGTCAATTCATCTTTGCTTGAGAAGTGTGCCACATTTTCAACAAACTGACCACCTACGTCGCTAATAAATTTAGCATCTGTACCGTAAGTAAGTAATGTATGAATACCTTTATCTTCAAGATGTGCACCAACTTCTTCGTGCATGCGTTGGCTATTCTCACCTAACTCTAATGAATCAGCAAGCACTAAGACTTTACGTCCGTCCATATTACTTAATGTATCAATGGCTGCTTTCATACTTGTAGGGCTCGCATTATAAGCGTCATTAATCACTGTGATGTCATTATCCGTCACATGACGTTCCATACGCATACCAGTAAGTTGAACATTATTAATATTACGTTGAATTGTGTCGTAATCTAATCCAAGTTCGTGGCCTATAGCGATGGCGATAGCAGCATTCTTCATATTATGGATACCTAAAATAGGTAATTCATAATGTTCTTCACCGTTAATATCAAATGCGATACCATCATTTTTACTATTTTTCACTTCGCATACTAAAACATTATCCGAATTTAAGCCGATACTAATTAATTTAGCGTTCTTAACTTTCTCAACGTGAGGCACTAACAATGGTTCATCGCCATCATAAATAAATGTGCCACCCTCTTTTAGGCCAATCGTAATTTCTGATTTAGCTTTAGCGATGCCTTCGCGTGATCCTAAATCTTGCATGTGTGATTCTCCGATGTTAGTAATCACAGCGATGTCTGGCTCAGCTATCGTTGATAATAATTCAATTTCGTGGAATCC
Source organism: Staphylococcus petrasii (assembly GCF_002902565.1). Lineage (GTDB taxonomy): Bacteria > Bacillota > Bacilli > Staphylococcales > Staphylococcaceae > Staphylococcus > Staphylococcus petrasii. Next base: position 13,843 of record NZ_PPRC01000045.1, read on the forward strand.
TGACATACCCATCTCTAGAATTGAAATTTCTGTATCTTTATCTAATTCTAAGATAGTTAATGGTAAACCAATTTCGTTATTATAATTGCCCTGTGTCTTTTTAACTTTAAATTCAGTATGTAAGACACTTTCAATCATATCTTTCGTAGTCGTTTTACCATTTGATCCTGTAACCCCGATAACTTTAGGATTAACATGTTTTAAATAAGCTTTCGCTAATTGTTGCAACGCAGTTAATGTATCTTCAACCCAAATAATTGGTCCAATAATGTTTGCGTCAATGTCATGCCCTTTTTCATAAAAAGAAGCTCCGGCGCCATCTTGTAACGCTTGTGCTACAAAACGGTGGCCGTCAACGTTCTCTCCTTTAAAAGGAATAAATAGCATGTCTTCTTTAATCGCACGTGAATCGATTGTAACCCCTTTGATCGTTTGATCTAAGTATTGGTCGTCAATCTCACAAGGTATCCAGTTTTGAATGTCTTTTAATGAAACTTCTATCATAAATGAATTCCTCTCTTAATCGATTGTGTATTTATTTTTCTTTTTATCTTCGTGACGCTCTTTGGCTAAGTCGATTAATTTAGTGATTAAGTCTGAGTAAGATAAGCCCATGTTCTCCCAAAGACTTGGATACATGCTAAATGCTGTGAATCCTGGCATAGCATTTGTTTCATTTATGAAAATTTGATTATCTTCAGTAACGAAGAAATCGGCACGTACTAGACCAGAGCAATCTGTAGCTTTGAAAGCTTCAAGTGCCATATTTCGTAAAGTTGTTTGAACTTCTTCATCTAATTCTGCAGGGATTTGTAATGAAATTTTGCCATCTTTATATTTAGATTTATAGTCGTAGAAAGCAACATCTTTGATAACTTCACCAGGCCATGTCGTTTCTGGATAATCGTTACCTAAAACGGCTACTTCCACTTCACGTGCATTGATACCTTGTTCAATAACTAATTTACGGTCGAATTGGAATGCTTCAGCAATACCTACTTTTAATTCTTCTTCGTTATTACATTTACTGATACCAACACTTGAACCAAGGTTCGCTGGTTTTACGAAGACAGGGTATGTAAGTTTATCATTAACAAGTTTAATGATATTGCCTTGATATTTTTCATACTCACTTCTTAAGAAGCTAATGTAAGGTAATTGAGGTAATCCGCGATGTTCAAACAATTGTTTCATAACTAATTTGTCCATAGAACTTGAAGCGGCTAACACACCATTTCCTACGTAAGGTAAGTCAAGTACTTCAAATAATCCTTGGATTGTACCATCTTCACCGTTTGGACCATGTAATAATGGGAATACTGCGTCGTATGCGTTGCCATTACTACTTTCTTTTAATAATAATGTGATTTCTCCAGCGTCAACATCTGATAAATGAAGCTCTTCTACTGATTCAATTTTTTCAACAATATTATCTTTTTTCTTCCATTGTCCATCATTAGTGATATAAATAATATCTACTAAATATTTATCTTTATCTATCGCATTTAATACATTTTGCGCAGTTAAAATCGAAACATCATGTTCAGCACTTTTACCACCATATACGATACAAATATTTTCTTTTACCATATTCAATTTCCTCCATTGAGAAAGATTAGAACAAAAGCGTTATAAATTTAAACAATATTTTTTCTTAAGAATTTTATTTTCTCAAAAATTCAAAGTTTCTTAATATATAAATTGTTAATGCCTTAGTCTCTTTCATCATATTATAATATGATTAATCACTGATTTTAAGTTTTAGATTAAACATTTATTAATTTTTATGTAGTTTATTTAGTTCTTCCTAAAAATCAATATTATCACAGTATGTGCTATTTTTGCATTTCTCAACAAGTAAAATACCGACTTCTTTTTTGTTGATTTTCATTACATTATATTTACTTTTTGAAAATTTAAATTAGTAAGCAAGCTTGTTATTCTCTAGCAAATTCACATAAAGTCATGTAAAATCGATATATATTAAGAATCGTGACATTACAGTTTTTAAGGAGTTTTTTATGAAATATTCATCCCGTCAACAGCCTTCAAAACATTGGCTACGAAAAATCGACTGGGTACTCATAGCATTATTGACTATCTTAGCAATTATAAGTGTTGTAACTATTAGTTCAGCTATGGGTGGCGGCCAATATAGTGCCAATTTTAGTATTCGCCAGATTATTTACTACATATTAGGTGCTATAATCGCTTTACTAATTATGTTGTTTTCACCTAAAAAAATTAAAAACAACACATACATATTATATATCTTTTTATGTATTTTACTCGTAGGATTATTAATCCTTCCTGAAACATCTTTCACGCCAATTATTAATGGTGCTAAAAGTTGGTATTCATTTGGTCCTGTAAGTATTCAACCATCTGAGTTTATGAAAGTAATCTTAATACTTGCGCTTGCTAAAACCGTCGCAAATCATAACCGTTTTACTTTTAATAAGTCATTTCAAACTGATTTAATGTTATTCCTAAAAATTATTGGTGTTTCTATCTTACCTATGGCATTAATTCTATTACAAAATGACTTAGGTACTACATTAGTCATTTGTGCCATTATCTTAGGGGTTATGTTAGTAAGTGGTATTACTTGGCGCTTGCTTGCACCAATTCTTATTGCTGCAGCAGTAATTGGCGGTAGTATTATTCTAGCTATTATTTACAAGCCTAGTTTAATTGAGAGTTTACTTGGCGTTAAAATGTATCAAATGGGTCGTATTAATTCATGGCTAGATCCATATTCTTACAGTAACGGAGACGGTTATCACTTAACAGAGTCATTAAAAGCAATTGGTTCTGGACAATTATTTGGTAAAGGTTATAACCACGGTGAAGTTTACATACCAGAGAACCATACAGACTTTATTTTCTCTGTTATCGGAGAAGAAATGGGATTCCTTGGCGCAGTGGTCTTATTGCTTATCTTCTTAGCTTTAATCTTCCATCTTATAAGACTTGCTACAAGAGTTGAATCACCATTCAGTAAGATTTTTATTGTGGGCTATATCTCATTACTTGTATTCCACATCTTGCAAAATATTGGAATGACAATTCAACTTTTACCAATTACAGGTATTCCGCTTCCATTCATAAGTTATGGTGGTAGTTCGTTATGGAGTTTAATGGTAGGTATAGGCATTATACTTTCTATTCATTATCATCAACGTCAAACCATGCCGAATAACAAATAATTAAAGACGCTTAATCATAACGTTACGTGATTAAGCGTCTTTTTGTATAAACTATTTTAGTTCGTGTCGTACTTGCGATGATGTAGGCAAAGTGTTGATGATGTCTAAACGAGATTTTGTCTTTTTAATATTCACACCTAAAGATGATAATAATTTGACTACATTTTGTATCTTATCCGATTTACTCATTGGTAATCACCTCGTTTTTTGACTTTCAAGGTTATACTACCCCAATTAAATTAGATTTACCATACAATTTTAAAAATAATTTTTAATTTTTTATTAAGAAATTCGTAAATTAATTTAACACTTTAAATCTATCATCATAAATTTCTTTTTCAATACTATTTAAATTTGTCGGTGTTTCGTATTCAATTACTACAGATTTGTGTTCCGCACTTACTTCAACTTCTTTAACACCAATCATTTGAGATAAGCGATGTTGCAATTGAGTAGCTTGTTCACTTTTTTCTAATCCTTCAATGTTTATAGTACTTTTAGCCATGTTTTATTCTCCTAGTCTTTCATTAACTTTTGAAAAGTCACCAATAATTCTTCCATTGCTTCTTCTTGAGCACCGTTGTTTACTTTATCCATGATACAACTTTTCATATGATAATCTAATAATTTCGTCGCAACACTATTAAGTGCTGATCTTGTAGCTCTTATTTGAGTTAACACATCATCACAATACACATCGTCTTCAATCATACGATTGATTGCTCTTACTTGCCCTTCAATTCGATTAAGTCTTGATTTTAAATTCAATTTCATCTGTTCAGAATGGTGTGCATGCATTTCACTCGACAAGGTAGTTCACCCTTTCTTTTATTCTATAATATCGTATAGTTTAACGATACTTTTCGTCAAATGCATTAACTTTTTTAGCTTAAAATTGATTGTGTCATTTTGAATTCTGCATGATACAATAATTATTAAGAAAAGTAATAAAAAACTTATACTTTTTGCAAGAATAATATCTATAGAGGGAGGCACAAAATGTTAGAACTTTTTTCAATGGCTTTTGCCCATTCAACTTTGATTATTAATATTATCTTAATTTCTGCCTTTCTTTTAAACTTAATTTTCGCGTTCGTTATTATCTTTATGGAACGTCGCAGTGCTGGTTCAATTTGGGCATGGCTTCTAGTTTTAGTATTTCTGCCTATTATCGGCTTCATATTATACTTATTATTAGGACGTCAAATTCAAAAAGATCAAATTTTCAAATTGAATAAAGAAGATCGTAAAGGACTAGCAATGATTGTTGACGAACAAATCGACGCTTTAGAAAGTGATGATTTTTCAAAAGGCAATCATCAAATCGTTAAGTTTAAAGAAATGGTCCGTATGCTGTTATTTAATAATACAGCATTCTTAACAACAGATAATCGTATTAAAATTTTTACAGATGGAAATGACAAATTCGATGCATTAATTGAAGATATTAAAAATGCACAAGACTATATACATATTCAGTACTACATTTTCAAAAGTGATGGTTTAGGCCGTCGCATACTTTCTGCGCTTGAAGCAAAACTTGACGAAGGCCTGGAAGTTAAAATGTTATACGATGATATGGGTTCTAGAACATTACGTAAAAAAGATATCAAACACTTTAGAGAGAAAGGCGCACATGTAGAATCATTCTTCCCTTCTAAACTGCCATTAATCAATTTACGAATGAACAACCGTAATCACAGAAAAATCGTGATTATTGACGGTAAAATCGGTTATGTTGGCGGATTTAATGTAGGCGACGAATATCTTGGAAAAGATAAGAAATTTGGATATTGGAGAGATACGCATTTACGTCTTGAAGGTGACTCAGTTAACGCGCTTCAATTACGCTTTATTCTAGATTGGAATTCTCAATCAAGTCGTGACTTTATTGAATATGATGACCGCTATTTCCCAGATGTAGATTCAGGTGGCTCTATAGGTGTGCAAATTGCTTCAAGTGGCCCTGATGAAGATTGGGAACAAATTAAATATGGTTATTTAAAAATGATTTCATCGGCAAGAAAATCAATTTATATTCAATCTCCTTATTTCATCCCTGACCAAGCGTTCCTTGATGCAATTAAGATTGCAGCATTAGGTGGCGTAGAAGTTAATCTGATGATTCCTAGCATGCCCGACCATCCATTTGTGTATTGGGCTACATTAAAAAATGCAGCTTCTTTATTAGATGCGGGCGTTAAGATTTATCAATATGACAATGGTTTCTTACATTCTAAGACGCTGATTATTGATGATGAAATTGCTACAGTAGGAACTGCAAATATGGATAATCGTAGTTTCGTTTTAAACTTTGAAGTAAATGCTTTCGTTTATGATAATGATGTAGCACGTCAATTAAAAGAAGCATTTATCCAAGATATGAAAGTATCCTATCGTTTAACTAAAGAGCTTTACGCGAAACGAAGTACTTGGATTAAATTTAAAGAAGGTATTTCTCAATTACTTTCTCCAATTCTTTAATTTTTATGTTATAGAGGCTTAGGTTTCCTAGCCTCTTATTTTATTATTTTTTGAAAAGAGGATTACTATGGAATACCATCAAAAAGTGACTTTAGCCCGAGAATATATGCAAAACTTTCATAAAGATGACTATTCAGGTCATGATATTGCTCATGTGGAAAGAGTAACACTACTAGCACAACGTATCAGAGAACAAGAACAACGAGGCGACGAATTAACTATTACATTAGCTACTCTCTTACATGATGTGATAGACGATAAGTTAACTAATAAAGACGAAGCAATTCAGCAATTGTTAAAATTTTTGAAAACGCTAGAAATAGACGAGGATACTCGAAATCATATTCTACATATCATTCAAAACTTAAGTTACCGTAATGGCAAAAATAATAATGTTGAATTATCAATTGAAGGTCAGATTGTTCGAGACGCCGATCGCTTAGATGCCATTGGAGCAATTGGTATTGCTAGAACATTTCAATTTGCCGGTCATTTCGATGAGCCGATGTGGACAGCATCACCAAATGACAATGTGCCACAAACTGAGACCATTCCTTCATTACCTCCATCAGCGATTCGCCATTTCTACGACAAATTATTAAAGTTAAAAGATTTAATGCATACTTCTACCGGAAAAGAACTTGCACAACAACGTCATGATTTTATGGAACAATTTTTAAAGCAGTTTTATAGTGAATGGCATATTTCAAATGAATAGATAACAAAAGTCGGCTATCCGTAATTAAACGATAACCGACTTTTTTAAAGTTATATAATCTAATCTTGTTTATCCATTGCGTTGTGTAGTTCATTAAGAACTAAACCACTCACAGGTATAAAAGTTTTATGTTGTGTAGCTTCTGTCATAACTGAAGTTAAATCTTTATATATCACATCAACTGTGCCATTATTATTAAATTCTTTTACTTCCTCCCAGTTATTCGCTACCCAACTATCACCAGTGCTTACTTTTACAATATCTAATAATTCATCTTCTTTTATATCATAGTTTTGAGCAAATCTAATTGCTTCTGACATACCAGCCATATGAATTCCTAATAATAAATTATTAGATAATTTAGCAGCTTGACCTGCACCGATTTCTTCGCCTAGTTCAAATACATTTTCCCCTAATGCTTCAAAATATGGTTTTAAAGTATCATTTAAAGACTTTTTACCTGAAGCAAAAATAGCTAAAGTACCATTTTCAGCTCCTGATAAACTGCCACTTACTGGCGCGTCGAAAATGTTAATATCGTATTCATTTGCTTTCTTTTCAATATCTTCTATTACTGTAGGATTCAATGTACTCATTACTACTACCGTAATATCTTTTCTTTCAGCTGATGCCACACCTTTTTCACCGAAAATAACATCCTCAGTTTGTTCTTGGTTAACAACCATAGTTAGAATAGCTTCATCTACTTCTTTTGTTACCTCTTGAGCTGATTCACAAGCTTGAATACCTTCTTTTTTTAATTCTTTAAGTTTATCCGTATCTACATCATACGCTAAAACTTGAAATCCTGATTTTTGTAAATTAGTAGCCATACCTTTACCCATATTTCCTAAACCAACGAATCCAATTTTTTTCATAAAATATTATTCTCCTTTCCAATTTTATATTTTTCACTAAATTAAATTGTTCTTAATACAATACCCTTTTTGTTCGTTATTATGTATTCATAAAAAACTCTCAAATAATTTTTAATCTCTAATTATTAATCACATCAAAAAAGAGGTTGAACAACATAAATGTTCAACCTCTTTATATTAAGTGCTAGTATATTTATTTTTTCTTTTTGTTGTTTTTAGAAACAACTTGAGTGTTTTTGCCTTTTTTTGAGTCATTTTTTTGTTCAAATTTCTCAATCATTGGCGCAACTTCTCTTTTAGCAACCTTTTCATAATGCATGTTTGCAAAGAATGTTTGGACAATTAAGAACGCCGCACTGACTGACCAGTATAAACCTAATGCTGAAGCTGAACTTAATGAAATCCAAATAATCATAATTGGTGAAATAATCATCATCATGTACGTCATTTGACGTTGTTCTTGAGGCATTTGTTTACTTGAAACCCAAGCTTGGATAAAGTAAAGAACGCCGGCGATGATAGTAATCCAAATATCAGGATGTACTAAATTAAACCATAAGAAGTGTGGATGTTCGGCAATTCCGCCACCAATACGATATTTCAATACAAAGTATAATCCCATTACGACTGGCATTTGAATAAGTACTGGTAAACAACCTAAAGCACTCTTCATAGGATTGATATCGTATTTTTTATAAACTTCCATCATTTCTTGGTTAGCTGCCATTTTTTCTTCCTGAGTACGCGCACGTTTAACTTTTTCTTGTACGCCATCAACTTCAGGTTTAGCAACTTTCATTTTTTCACGCATCATATGACTATTTTTGTAGTTTGAAAGCATGAAAGGTAATAAGATAATACGGATAATTAATACTAACACGATGATGGCAATACCATAATCATCATTAAATACTGAATGGCCTAACCAATGTAATACTTTAGACATTGGTTCTACGAATGTGTTATAGAAAAATCCATCTCTATTACTAGATTTAGAATAATCACATCCAGCTAAAAAGACCATTACCCCTAATAACAAAGGTAGTAACGCTTTCTTCTTCATTTTTACACCTCTATTGATATATTCACATAGAGCTTATTTTATCATAATCAGAGTGTACTAGAAAACAAAAAAAGAAAAAAACTAATATTTATTTGAAATAACTCTGAAATTTGATAACAGTCTTGTCAATATTGTGACTTCTGGCAATTGCTGAAATAACAGAAATACCATCTGCTCCTGCTTCTGCTATTTGTCCTACGTTATCTTCAGTAATACCGCCAATAGCCACCATAGGTAACGATGGATTCATCTCTTTCAATGTTTTGATCATCTCTGGACCTACAGGCTCACTTGCATCTGCTTTAGATGGTGTAGCGTACATAGGACCTACACCAATATAATCGACGTGAGTTAAATCTGAATGATTGTATTCTTCCTCGTTCCCTACGCTCAAACCAATAATCTTTTCATTAAAGCGTTGAGCGAAAGTAGCAACTGTAGCATCATCTTGGCCAACATGTATGCCATCAGCATCAATTTGTTCTGCTAAATCAACATCATCGTTAACTAAGAATGGCACGTTGTAATCCCTACATAATGTTTGCAATTGTTGTGCTAATTTCACTTTATCTTCGCCTACTAAAGCCTTTGGTCCCTTTTCACGAAATTGAAATAAAGTAATTCCCGCTTCAAGTGCCTCTTTTAAAATAGTTTGAATATCACTACCTTCTGGCACGTCTTGCGTTCCACATATAAAGTACACATTTAAATCGCTATCTTTAAACATCTATTCCACCTCTAAACGTTTAACATGTTGTTCATAAGTTGAATATTCTAATTGATACATTTCATCTAATAAATGAGATAAGAATGTGCCTGGTCCTTTAACTTGTTCATCTTTTTCAGCAATTTCTGCAGCAATATTATAGAAACTTACCGCTTCTTCAAGAACTTGCAATGATGGGTGCGTTTCTCTGAATAAGAAACTTGCTACTAAACCACCTAATAAGCACCCTGCTCCAGTAATCTTCGCTAAAAGCGGTGAACCGTTTGATAACTGAACCACTTTGTTATCTTGAACAACGACATCTTCTTTACCAGTTAATACAATAGCTGTATTTAGCTCCTCATATGCTTTTTTAGCGATTGTAACAGCATCTAGATTAGCATCTCCATCTGTGCCTTTCATCGTTGTATTTGGATCAACTAACGTTAAAATTTCTGAAGCATTACCTTTAATCACTGACACTTCAACTTCAGATAAGAATTTTTGGCAAAACTGTTTACGATACGTTGAAGCTCCAACTGCTACTGGGTCGAATACAATCGGCGTACCTTGTTGATTTGCGATTTTACCAATTTTTAAAATATCTTCTTCGTTGGCTTTAGTTAATGTACCAATGTTTATTAATAAAGCACCTGCCACTTTATAAAACTCTTCTGCCTCTTCAGGTGCTTCACTCATTGCTGGGCTTGCTCCAATGCTTAATAAACCATTTGCAGTAAAGTTTTTAACGACATCATTGGTATAACAAACAACTAATGGATTTTCATTTCTCAATTTCTCTAAATTATTCATCATCTAATCCTACTTTCTTCATATATGCAAAGTGGTTAACTGGCCCACGACCTTGGCCAATTTCAGGAGTATATTCAATACTTAATGAAATAAATTCTTTAGCTTTTTTAACCGCTTCATAAATTGATTTCCCTTTAGCAAGCTCTGCTGTGATTACTGCTGAAAATGTACAACCAGTACCATGCGTATGTGGTGTATCAAAGCGTTTATTTTCAAATGTATAAACGTCGTCTTTAGTAAACAAGAAGTCTTTAGCGTTATTTAAATCAGCTGAATGACCTCCTTTAATGACTACACCTTTACTGCCAATTTCATTAATGAATATATGTCCAGCTTTACGAATGCTTTCTTCACTTTCAATTTTTAGACCAGTAATTTCTTCTGCTTCAGGTATATTAGGCGTTACAACATCAGCTAATGGTAATAACGTGCTTTGTAAATGTTTTTTAGTAGCATCGTCCATTAAAGAATCACCACTTTTAGCTAACATAACAGGATCAATAACGTATGGAATATCAGAATGTTGTTTTAAATATTCTTGTACAAGTTCCATTGTTTCGTGAGTAGCAATCATACCTGTTTTAATTGCTTGTGGTAATTCATCATCGAACACGCTATCAAGTTGTTCTTTAACCCAACTAGTTTCTAAATTATGAATGTGTTGAACGCCTTTAGTGTTTTGAGCCACAATGCTAGTAATTGCAGCCATGCCATAAACGCCACAAGCGTGAAATGATTTTAAATCTGCCATCACACCAGCGCCACCTGATGGGTCGGTACCTGCGATTGTTAATGCAATTTTTGGTTTATTCATGTTCTTTTCCTCCAAAATCCCATTGTTCGTTAATATAAGCCATATTAAAGAAATTACGTTCATGAATAGTACTTTGTAAGAAACTTTCTTTAATCTCATGTTTCTCTTGATCAGTACAATTTTCAGTTAGTTCATCTAACATACGATCAAATACTTCAATTAAAGGACGCATTTCAGTACTATAAAAATCGAACCATCTAGCAGTAATAACATCTCTATTTAAATTTTGATCTTCTAACGCCATTTTTGCGATTACTTCATACACATATGGACATGGCGCCATTGCTGCGATTGTATATGCCGCATTTTCATGAGCATAAGCATGATAATACATATGTTTGATGTAATGATCTCCACTTGGTGGCCATACTTTTTCGCGAACGATTTCTTCGTACGGTTCATTAATATAATCTGCTAAAATTTCATGCGCTTCTACTTCTCCATCTAACATAAATTCAATTTGTTCTACTAAAAATTTTACATCTGTCATAGTAGGCGCTTTAGGAATTAATAGTGCATATAAATTAGTAAATTCTTTTAGATATGAAGCATCTGCACGTAGATATTGACGCACAGCTTGTTTAGATAATTGACCTTTTAATAAATCTTGAATAAATCCATCTTTATAAATTTGTTCAATAATAGGTTGTGCTGCTTCTTTTAACTCAGTTGAAAAGCTCATTATAATTCCTCCTTAAATTAAAAAAACTACATTTCAACGTATCAACGCAGAAATGTAGTCATCCTTAATAGAAGGTATGTAAAATTACATAACTACTTTCCTACGTTGGTACTAACCAAATCAGGTTATAAGGGTCTGAAAAAATCATCTCAGCCATAGTTTTTGGCTCCCCTAGTAGTTTTATTTTATTAATTTCACATTATCAAACAGTATATTATTTTTCAATTAAAAAAACTGAGATGTTTCATTAATCGAAACATCTCAGTAAATATTAATTTATGCAGTTACCCATTGTGAAGGGCCAGCAGTGTTGTAAAGTTCTACAGCTGCAGCATCTTGAACGCTTTCAGGTGCTTGAGCTGGTGATATACCTTTATATTGAGCAGGTGCTACTGAATCCCATGTAGATTGTAAGAATTGATATTTACCAGCTGCGCCTGAGCTTGGGTTGATAGCGTGAATATCGCCACCTGATTCACGTTGAGCAATTTGTTGTAAATGACCATTTACGTGTACTGAAGAACCACTTGAAGCTGTGTTGTTGCTTGTTGATGCTTGTTGTGGTTGTTGAGTTTGCTCAGTTTGTGGTGCTTGTTGAGTTTGAGCTGGTTGTTGTTGGCTAGTTTGTTGTTGTGAAGCTACAGTTTCAGCTGAAGTTTGGTTATTAGAAGCTGAAGCTTGTTCACTAACATCTTGTTGTTGAGTTTGAGTTGCTTGTGATGATTGAGCTACTGGTGTAGATTGACCAGTTGTTTGACCTGATTGTACATAGTTCCAGCTCCAATTAGTACCATCTGATTCAAAGTGGTAAGTGAAGCCATTATAATCAAATGTTACGTTATAAGCGCCTTCTTGAATAGGGCTATTATTTAATGATTGATCATTTGATTGAGCTAATTGTGCTAATTCAGCTTTATTGATTTGAGTTTCACTTGCGTCTGCATGACCTGCGTTACCTGCTGCTACACCTAAGCCTACTGCTAATGTTGAAGCAATAATAGTCTTTTTCATAGTTTAAAAGTCCTCCTGTATAATTTTTTTCCTAATCAAATTAATTACAAGTAATACTCTAACATCTGAAAAGTGATTGCAGGTTACAGCCAAATAAAAAAGGAAGCCACTTTTTTACATGGAAATTACAAGAAAATAAGCCTAAAATGAAACAAAAATATACATTCAGAACCTTCATGGCAGTTTTGAAAAGTTTACTTTTGCTTTTTATGTATGTAATACTTTTGAAATCTTTCAGACATTTATCTCAAAAATTAAGAACCTCTCCCTATTAATGTAAATTAATAAAGAGAGATTCTGAGTATAATTGAAAGATGTTATATATAAAATAGAGAAGATTGGAGTTAAAGTTTAGAGAGTTGATTTAATTTTAATTGATATTAATAATGTCTAGATTATCTAGGGGATAAGTGTCTTCCATAAATGAGCTATTTGAGAGAATTTCGTTATTTTTTGATTGTGGGGACATAAATTTAATAGTTTCTACATATAATTCTGTTACAAAATGCGTTTGTCCCTCTTTTTCATACTTACGTGAACGCATTTGTCCTGTTATACCTACCAATGAACCTTGACTGGTATACTTTTCAATATTCGTTGCTGTTTTGCCAAAAGCCTTGCAAAAAATATAATCACAAGCGATTTCATTGTTGTCGTCTTTATAATTGCGTTCAGTAGCAACACTAAAGGTAGCAATTTTCACCTCCTCTTTTTCATAGATTTGCGCATCTTTAGTCATACGACCTACGATTACTATCTTATTTAGCATGTGTCACCTCCTTCAAAAACTATCTTAATGACATTTGAGGTGTACGTCAAAACGCCATTTTTAATAAAAATTTACTATTTATAATCAAAATTTGTTATATTTAAAGAAAATAGTTAAAACTTGAATGTTCAATTAAATAATTTCTAATTTATTGCATATTTTCAAAATTTTTAGGATGTGATTTGGTGAAGACTTTTAAAGCGGTGCGTTTTCAAATTGTGAATGAGAATGGTGGAATTACAGAATTTGAATTAGAAGACGGCGTTATTATTAATAAAGAAAATAGTGGGACTGGTTGGTTATTAGAAGTTGTTATTTCTAATGCCCATTATGAGACTATGAAGAAATATTATGATGATCAAACGTTATTAGATATTCGTGTCGTGATAACTCGACCTTCGAATGATCCTGCTTTATTCGATGCAACAATCAAAAGTATAGAAACTTTTGAGACAACAATGTCTATAGTATTTGAATGTCACATTTATACGTTACGCCAAGTGTATGCTGAAAGCTTACTAGAGCAATTAGTGGATGAAGGATTATCAGGTGAAGAGTTGAAAGTAACGTTTAATCGTATGATGCAATCTAAACCTAAATTAAAAGAAGAAAAGTTTGAACGAGAATAATAAAAGCACTCAATGATAGAAATAACTATCATGAGTGCTTTTATCTTTGAAAATAATTATGCGTCTTGAATTGCGAAAGTAAGTTCACAACTACAAGCAAGTTGACCGTCAACCGTTGCTTTAGCTGTACCTTTTCCGATTGGACCTTTAATTTTAGTAATTTCAACTTCTAATAATAAAGTGTCACCAGGTGTAACTTGTTTTTTGAAGCGACATTTATCAATACCTGCGAATAAAGCGATTTTACCTTTATTCTCTTCACTATTTAGCATAGCTACTGCACCAGTTTGTGCTAATGCTTCAGTAATTAAAACGCCAGGCATTACAGCATAATCTGGAAAATGTCCTTGGAAAAATGGTTCATTTCCTGAAACTTGTTTTAAACCTACACAACGTTTACCTTCTTCATATTCAACCACTCGGTCAATTAATAAAAATGGTTGTCTGTGTGGGATAATTTGTTTAATTTGATTGTAATCAAAAATTGTTTCCATTTGAAACTACCTCCAGCAATAATTTATCTTTTGATGTTAAAAATTAATCGTTGATACGTTCAATATCCGCACCAAGTGATTTTAATTTTTCATGGAAATTAACATAACCACGATCTAAATGTTTTAATTCAGTCACTTGAGTTGTACCATCAGCTACTAAGCCCGCTAAAATTAATGCAGCTGCTGCTCTTAAGTCAGTTGCTTTAACTTGTGCGCCTTGTAATTGGCTCTTACCAGCAATTTTAGCACTTCTGCCTTCAACAGTAATATTAGCATTCATTCTTCTAAATTCTGCCACATGCATGAATCTATTCTCAAATACTGTTTCAGTAACTACTTTATGACCTTCAGCTGTTAATAATAAAGCCATCATTTGAGATTGCATATCTGTTGGGAAACCAGGATGAGGTAATGTTTTAACATCTACTGGTTTTAATTCACCTTCAGCAGTTACACGTACACCATCTTCTTGGAAATCAAGATTAACGCCCATTTCTTCTAATTTATAAATGAGGCTTGTCATGTGTTCTTTAACTGCATCACGTACAAAGACATCCCCTCTTGTAATCGCTGCAGCAATAATTAATGTACCTGCTTCGATTCTATCTGGGATGATTGAGTGTTCTACACCTTTAAGCTTTTCAACACCATGAATAGTGATAGTGTCTGTACCTGCGCCAGTAACTTTACCACCCATTTCATTGATGTAGTTAGCTAAATCTACAATCTCAGGTTCTTTTGCTACATTTTCAATGACAGTCTTACCTTTAGCTAATGAAGCTGCCATGATAATGTTTTGAGTAGCACCTACACTTGGGAAGTCTAAGTGAATGTCTGCACCTTTTAATCCATCTTTAGTACTTGCATAGATATTTCCATTTTCAAGATGGATTTCAGCACCTAACGCTTCGAATCCTTTAATATGTTGTTCAATAGGACGAGCACCGATTGCACAACCACCAGGTAGCGCTACAATAGCATGACCTAGACGAGCTAATAAAGGTCCCATAACTAAGACACTAGCTCTCATTTTACTTACATATTCATAAGGCGCTTCCTCTTTTAATGTAGCTGAGGCATCTACTGTCACTGCACCTTCTTCTTTATTGTAATCAACTTTAGCATTTAACGTTGATAAGACATTGTTAATTGTAACGACATCGCTTAAATCTGGAACGTTAACTAATTTACTTTGTCCTTCAGAAGCTAATAATGAAGCAGTAAGTACAGGTAATACTGCATTTTTTGCTCCTTCTACTTTAACTTCTCCAGTTAGGCGATTGCCTCCATTTATTACTATTTTATCCATTTTAATCCTCCACTTTAAACTCCAACTATTTTCATCATTTCCCTATTTCAAATTATTTTATTTATTAATTATATCTACTTTTCAAATTAATTAACAGATATTGATTTATCGGAATAAATATTTTACTTGTGTTGAATATTGTAATAAATCAATCAAAAAGTTGCTAACTGCAGTTCCTAATAAAATTGCCATAAATATTAGACAAACTTGAACTTGAGTAGCATAACCTTTTTTAAATAGGTTATCTAATCTAAGGGAGTTTAATGCCCAATAAGCAATACAAATACAAATGACATGTAATATTAAATGTATAACTGCAAATTGACCTATATAGTCCATATCTAACTCTCCTTAAAGATTACTGTATTATATTGTACATTAAATATGTATAGAATGATACTCAAGATAATCATTATAAAAACAAAAAAAGGTTTGGAAACCAATTTAGCTTCCAAACCTTTATCAATTTATTTTAATTCAGCTACGCGTAAGCGGTTTTCTGCTCTTGCTAATGCACGTTTAGCTCGGTTAATATCGCTATTATCCTCATCTTCTAAATGTGATTGCGCTCTTTGGCGAGCTAATTTAGCTCTTTCCACGTCAATTTCACTAGCAGCTTCAGCTGTTTGTACAATTACAGATACTTTTTGTTGTCTAATTTCAACAAAGCCACCACTAACAGCTATATACTCAGAACCATTTTTATAATTCACTTTAACATGGCCTGTTTTTAATGCGGCAACTGTCGGAATATGTCCACTCATGACACCCATTTCCCCAGCTGTCGTTTGAAAAACAACCAGTTCAACGTCATCTTTTTCGTAGACTGAACCATTAGGAGTGACAATATCAAGATTTAAAGTACTCATTATCTATTCCTCCTAATTAGTTTAGACTTCAACACCCATATCTTTTGCTTTAGCAATTACATCTTCCATGCTTCCTACTAAACGGAACGCATCTTCAGGAATGTGATCATATTTACCATCTAAGATATCTTTGAAATCAGATACTGTTGTTTTAACAGGTACGTAAGAACCTTTTTGACCAGTAAATTGTTCAGCTACATGGAAGTTTTGAGATAAGAAGAATTGAATTCTACGTGCACGTTCTACAGTAAGTTTATCTTCTTCAGATAACTCATCCATACCAAGAATAGCAATGATATCTTGTAATTCTCTATATTTTTGAAGTGTTGATTGAACATCACGCGCAACTTCATAGTGTTCTTGACCAACGATTGATGGTTCTAACGCTCTAGAAGTTGATGCTAATGGGTCCACCGCTGGATAGATACCCATTTCTGTTAATTTACGCTCTAAGTTTGTTGTCGCATCTAAGTGTGCGAAAGCAGTTGCTGGAGCTGGGTCAGTATAGTCATCGGCTGGTACGAATACGGCTTGAATTGATGTTACAGAACCTTTATTCGTAGATGTAATACGTTCTTGTAATTGACCCATCTCAGTTGCTAATGTTGGTTGGTAACCAACGGCTGAAGGCATACGTCCTAATAATGCTGATACTTCAGAACCAGCTTGTGTAAATCTGAAGATATTATCAATGAATAAAAGTACGTCTTGACCTTGTTCATCACGGAAATATTCAGCCATTGTTAAAGCTGATAAAGCTACACGCATACGTGCACCAGGTGGCTCATTCATTTGACCGAATACCATTGCAGTCTTTTTGATTACGCCACTATCGCTCATTTCATAGTATAAGTCATTACCTTCACGTGTACGTTCACCAACGCCCGCGAATACTGAGATACCACCATGTTCCTGAGCAATGTTATTGATTAATTCTTGGATTAATACGGTTTTACCAACGCCGGCACCACCGAAGAGACCAATTTTACCACCTTTAATATATGGCGCTAATAAGTCTACTACTTTAATACCAGTTTCTAAGATTTCTACTTCTGTAGATAATTCATCAAAGTTTGGTGCTTGACGGTGAATAGGATCTCTTCTAACTGAGCCATCTAATTTGTCTTCTAAATCGATAGTTTCACCTAAAACATTGAATACGCGTCCTAAAGTTTGTTCACCAACTGGAACACTAATGTCTTTGCCAGTATTTTGTACTTCCATACCACGTTGAACACCATCAGTTGAATCCATGGCAATTGTACGTACGACGTCATCGCCTAATTGTAAGGCAACTTCAAGTGTTAATTCGAAAGTTCCATCTTCTTTAGGGACTTCAATGATAAGGGCGTTATTAATTTCAGGTACTTCATTATGTTCGAAACGAACGTCGATTACAGGACCCATAACCTGAGTTACACGGCCATTACCCATGTTGTTTCCTCCTTTAAAATATTATTCAAGCGCTGCAGAACCGCCAACAATTTCTGTAATTTGTTGAGTGATTTCAGCTTGTCTTGCTCTATTGTATTGTAATGATAAATCATCAATAAGTTCAGTTGCATTATCAGAAGCATTTTTCATTGCAGTCATACGAGCTGCATGTTCACTAGCTTTAGCATCTAGAATCGTTCCGTAAATTAAACTTTCAACGTATTGTGGAAGTATAACGCTTAGGATAGATTCTTTATCTGGTTCAAATTCATATGAAGACATTTGGCCTTGGCCTTGGCTAGAATCTTCTTGAGATAATGGAAGAACTTGTTTAGTAGACGGTTTATTTTCAAGAACACTAACATAGTGACTATAATAAATCTTCAATTCATCAATATGTTCTTCACTAAATAAGTCAATGGCATATTTTGCAATAGCTTGTATTGATTTAAATGAAGGTTGATCAGGAACATCAACAAGTGAATTCTCTATTTCATAACCTCTATTTTTAAGGAAATCAACACCAGTTTGACCTAATACCATAATACTGTAATCGTCTTTGCTAGAGTGTTTCTCTTTAATATCATTGATTAATTTTTTAAGCACATTGGAACTATATGCGCCAGCTAAACCTTTATCACTTGTGATAACTAAATAACCACTACGTTGAACTTGTCTTGGTCTTAACATAGGATGGCTTGAATTTTTACTAGCACCTGCAATTGCTGTAATCGCATCTTGCATTTTTTCCATATAAGGTTCGAATTGCTTAGTATTCTTTTCAGCACGACGTAATTTTGAACTAGATACCATGTTCATTGCTTTGGTAATCTGTTTCATCTTTTTCGTCGATTTAATACGACCATCTATTTCCTTTAGAGAAGCCATTATCTCACCACCTTTTCGATTTAAAGTTTAATTATTCAGATTTGCTGAAACTTTTCTTGAATTCGTTAAGTACTGCATCAAATTTATCTTCAGAAGGTAAGCCACCAGTTTCCCTGATTTCACCTAATAATTCAGAAGCGTTTGATTTAGCCCAACTATTTAATTCATCTTCGAAACGAGTGATGTCTACTACAGGAATATCATCTAAGTATCCTTTAGTTAATGCGTAAATGATTAATACTTGGTTTTCAACTGGTAAAGGTTTGTTTTGGTCTTGTTTTAAGACTTCAACAGTACGTTTACCGCGTTCTAATTTTCTAGCTGTAAATTCATCTAAATCAGAACCAAATTGCGCAAATGATTCTAATTCTCTATATGAAGCAAGGTCTAAACGAAGTGTACCAGCAACTTTCTTCATAGCTTTAATTTGGGCTGAACCACCTACACGTGATACAGATTGTCCCGCATTAATCGCTGGTCGAACACCTGAGAAGAATAAATCAGATTGTAAGAAGATTTGTCCATCTGTAATTGAAATTACGTTAGTAGGAACGTATGCTGAAATATCTCCTGCTTGTGTTTCAATGATTGGTAAGGCAGTAATAGATCCGCCACCTAATGAATCATTTAATTTCGCTGCTCTTTCTAATAATCTACTATGTAAGTAGAATACGTCACCAGGATAAGCTTCACGGCCTGGAGGTCTACGTAATAATAATGATAATTCACGATAAGCAGCCGCTTGTTTAGTTAAATCATCATAGATGATAAGTACATGCTTACCGTTAAACATGAATTCTTCACCCATTGTTACACCTGAGTATGGTGCAATATATAATAATGGTGCTGGTTCAGACGCTGACGCTGATACTACGATTGTATAATCTAATGCACCAGCTTGACGTAATTTTTCTACATTGGCACGTACTGTTGATTCTTTTTGACCAATAGCTACGTAAATACAAATTGTGTCTAAACCTTTTTGGTTTAAGATTGTATCGATACCAATTGTAGTTTTACCTGTTTGTCTATCACCGATAATTAACTCACGTTGTCCACGTCCGATTGGTACTAAGGCATCAATCGCTTTAATACCAGTTTGTAATGGTTCATCAACTGATTTACGAGCCATTACACCTGTAGCTTTTTGCTCAACAGGACGAGTTTTAGTCGTATTAATTGGACCTTGACCATCGATAGGTTGTCCTAGTGGATTAACCACGCGTCCAATAAGTTCTTCCCCTACTGGAACTTCCATAATGCGACCAGTACGTTTTACTTCGTCACCTTCAGTAATTTCACTGTAAGGTCCTAAAATAACTACACCCACATTTGATTCTTCAAGGTTTTGTGCTAAACCAAGAACACCATTTGGGAACTCTACAAGCTCACCAGCCATACAGTCATTTAATCCGTGAATTAATGCGATACCATCACCGATTTGAAGTACAGTACCAACATCATTTACAGACATCTCAGACTCATAATTTTCAATTTGTGAGCGAAGTAATGCACTGATTTCTTCAGCTTTTATGGCCATCTATGTCACTCCTCTTATTTTAGTTAACTCTTCTAAATTTACGTTCAATTTGTTCTAAGTCGTTCTTAACACTACCGTCTAAAACAGTTGTGCCAACTTTCACTCTGAAACCACCAATTAAATCAGGGTTGGTTTTAGTAATAATATGTACGTTTGACAACTTAGTTTTGTTAATAATTAGATTTCGAATTCTATCTAGTTCTTCTTCAGTCAATTGATAAACTGACTCCACTACTGCCGTATCTTGATTATAGTGAGCGTTATAGAAACTAGTAAATTCTTTGAAAATAGAATTAATTAACGCTAAATGACGGTTATTTGCTAATATCATTAGCATATTTTTTAAGTAATAATTCGCCTCACCGAACACAATTCCTACAAATTTGCGTCTTTCAGAAGCAGGTTTGCTAGGATTTGAATCAATAGCTTTTAATTCTTGTTGATATTGTTGCGTAGCGTCATTCACTACTTTCAACTCTTCATACATTAAATCTAGTCTGTCTTTATCAATAGAAACATCAAATAATGCTTTAGCATATTTTTTTGCTACATCTGCCATTATTTATCGCCTGCCTCTTTAAGATACTTATCAACTAATGCTTTCTGATCTTGTTCAGAAATTTCTTTTTGAAGTACTTTAGAAGCAATCAATACTGATAATTCAGATACTTGATTATTAATATCTGCAAGTGCGCGTTCTTTTTCACTGTTAATTTCACTTTGAGCAGTTTCAATCATACCATTTGCACGAACGTTAGCTTCATGAATGATTTCTTCATGTTGTTTACGAGCTTGAACTCTAGCGTCTTCAAGGATACGTTGAACTTCATCTTGTGTTTCTTTAAGTGTCTTTCTATTTTCTTCTTCAAGTTTTTGCGCATTAAGTTTTGCTTCTTCCGCTTCATCGATATCTCTATTAATATCTCTTTCACGTTTATCCATTACTTCTTTTAATGGACCCCAAGCAAATTTTTTCAATAATGCTAAGAGGATAACAAATGTAAATACAGTTACAAAAATTGTTCCCCACTCAACACCACCGGCTGCTGCACCCAAAACATATGAATTAGCTAATGCATTCACTGGCATTCGACACTCCTTTCATTATTAATCATCATATTTGCATTAAATAAAACGAACGGCGAAGATCAAAGAGACTTCGCCTCAAAACATTTCTTATCTGAAAAGAGTCATGAATGAAATTACAACACCGATGATTGGTAATGCCTCAACTAAACCAATACCAATGAACATAATACTCATTAATTGACCACGTGCTTCTGGTTGACGTGCTACACCTTCAACTGTTCTAGAAACGATAAGACCGTTACCGATACCTGCACCTAGTGCTGATAAACCGATTGCAATTGCTGCTGCGATTAAACCCATATTAATATTTCCTCCTAAAATTTTTTATTTAAATTAATGTGCGTCCGTTACTTTATGGGACATGTAAACCATTGAAAGCATAATAAAGATATATGCTTGGATAGAACCAACAAAGATTGAGAAACCTTGCCATACGATTAAACCTGGAATACTAATTATCCAGCCCCATCCATTTTGGAAGAACAGACCAGCTAATAGTGATAATAATAGTTCACCGGCAAATATATTACCGTATAAACGTAGACCAAGCGTTAATGTAGAAGAAAATTCTTCAAATACATTAATGATTGCTAATGGCCAGAACGGTTTAAAGTAATTACCTACATAAGCTTTCGTACCACGCATTTTCACACCATAGTAATGTGTTAATAAAATCATTGTTGTTGATAGTGTTAATGTTACAGTGGCATCAGCTGTTGGTGATTTCCACCATAACGTATGATCTTTTGTCACTATAGCGAAAGGTAACCCTAACATGTTGGCAACAAAGATAAATAATATCAATGTTACTGCTAAGAAGTGAAATTGACCACCTTTATTCCATGCCATGTTACTTTCAATGATGCTTCTTACAAAATCAAAGACCCATTCAATAAAGTTCTGTTTACCTGTAGGTCTTTTCTTTAGATTACGCGTACAAATAATAGCTATTAAAAAAACAATAACTGCAGTAACAACTAACATCAAGATACTTGATAAGTTGAAAACGATATCAAAACCAAATACATTCCAACTTCTGAGTGGGGATTTGTGATCCATGTACTCACCTCTTTCTTTTCGAAAATTTTACTCCCTTTGTAAAAAAGGACGTATGATGATTAGTACATAAGAAATCATAAGGCCTATCATTATTCCTATAATGTTTACATACTCTTTAAAGAAAAACCAAATCAAGCACGCTATAATAGCGACTAAATACCTCCAGATATTGCCCGTAGAAATATGTATATTATCTGGTTGCTTTGCCCGAGATAAATAAAATTCAAAGATATATGTATTAATTAAAGCGCCAAACGTTCCTATTATTAATCCTAAGGTAAAAGGATTAGGTTTAATAAAGTACAAAACACTTAACAAAATTAAAAAATAGATATAATATTGAATGAATTGTTTGAAGATAATACTAAAACGCCTCATTCGTAGTGCCTCCAAAATTACTTATGAGTATCATGTAAACCGTTCCACTCATACAATTTTAATAATAATATAGCGTATAAAACGTGTCAATTCTATTCAAATTGTTGTAAAAATTCCAAGCAATTTTGTCACAAAATATTCACATTTTAAATTCTTTTGGTTTTTCAATAGTTAAACCAAAATAATATTTTATACTTTCGCATATTCTTAATGACGCCATTCCATCTCCATAAGGATTTTGAGTTGATGCCATATTTTTATAAGCTGTTGAATCATCTAATAATGTTTTTATTTCTGAATAAACATTATCCGCTTCTGTGCCTATCACTTTTAATGTTCCAGCCGCTACACCTTCTGGTCGTTCTGTAACATCTCTTAATACTAAGACAGGTTTATTTAACGAAGGCGCTTCTTCTTGAACTCCGCCAGAATCCGTTAATATGATTTGTGCCTTATTAGCAAAGTTGTGGAAGTCTATGACATCTAAAGGCTCTATTCTTTCCACTCGCGTTTGGTCACTAAAATATTTACTTGATAAATCTCTTACTTTAGGATTCAAGTGCTGAGGATAAACTACCACTACATCGTCATATTCACTAATAATTTTATTAATCGCTTTGAAAACATTTTCCATAGGAACGCCAATATTTTCTCTACGATGCATGGTTAATAAAATTATTTTTTTATTTTTATGCTTATTTAAAATATCTGACGTGTAGTCATTTCTAATCGTGAGATTCAACGTATCAATTGCTGTATTTCCAGTTACAATGATAGAATCGCTGTCTTTTTGCTCTTTGATTAAATTTTCAGCTGCATTTATAGTAGGTGCAAAATGTAAGTCGGCAATATTACTTACCATTTGTCGATTGATTTCTTCAGGAAACGGTGCATATTTATCACCAGTTCTTAATCCTGCTTCTACATGACCTACAGCTGTTTGATTATAAAAAGCAGCTAAAGCACCTGAAAATGTAGTAGTAGTATCTCCATGCACAAGGACCATATCTGGTTGTTCGTCTTTAATGATATTTTCAAGTTGTATCATAGCGCTAGACGTAACTTCAGATAATGTTTGATTTTCTTTCATGATATTTAAATCATAATGTGGTTGGATGTTAAATGTTTTTAAAACTGAATCTAACATTTCTCGATGTTGAGCAGTTACAACAATCATTGGCTCTAATTCGTCGTCATTTTCAAGTTCTTTAACTAAAGGTGCCATTTTAATTGCTTCTGGTCTTGTACCAAAGACTGTCATAATTTTTTTCATATTATTTACTCCTACAACGAACTAACTTTAAACTTCTCAACTACTGTATCTTTACTATTTAGTACCAAATAATCTGTCTCCAGCGTCACCTAAACCAGGCGTGATATATGCTTTATCGTTTAATTTTTCATCTAAAGCAGCTATATAAATATCAACGTCATCATGCGCTTCTTGCATTTTTTTAACACCTTCTGGAGCTGCAATTAAACACATAAATCTAATATTTTTAGCACCACGGTTTTTCAATGAATTAATCGCTTCGATAGCAGATGCACCTGTTGCTAACATAGGATCTACAACGATAATTTGTCTTTCATCAATATCTTGTGGTAATTTCACGAAATATTCTACAGCTTTTAATGTTTCAGGGTCACGATATAATCCGATATGGCCTACACGTGCTGCTGGAACTAAGCTTAATACACCATCTGTCATTCCTAGACCAGCTCTTAAGATAGGTACAATAGCTAATTTTTTACCTGCTAATCTTTTAGCTGTCATTTTAGTAACAGGTGTTTGAATTTCGACATCTTGAAGCTCTAAATCTCTTGTTACTTCGTATGCCATTAACATACCTACTTCATCAACAAGCTCTCTAAATTCTTTTGTTCCCGTATTCATATCACGGATGTAACTTAATTTGTGTTGAATTAAAGGGTGATCAAATACATGTACTTTACTCATTATTTATTTCCTCCAGTTATTTTAAAAAATTACTCATATAGTGGATACTTAGCTGTTAATTTACTTACTCTTTCACTAGCTTCTTTTAATTTAGTTTGATCTTTAGGATTTTTTAGCGCTAAGCTAATAATTTTCCCTACTTCTTTAAACGCTTCTTCATCAAAGCCTCTAGTGGTAGCGGCTGGTGTACCTAAGCGAATACCACTTGTAACGAATGGTTTTTCCTGGTCAAAAGGAATAGTGTTTTTATTACAAGTAATACCGATTGAATCTAATGTAGATTCAGCTTCTTTACCTGTAACATTCACTGAGTTTTTAACGTCAACTGCTAATAAATGATTATCTGTACCGCCAGAAACAATTCTAAAGCCTTCTTCTTGTAGCGTTTCTGCTAATACTTTAGCATTTTTAACTACTTGTTCTTGGTATGCTTTAAATTCTGGTTCTAATGCTTCACCAAAAGCAACGGCTTTAGCAGCAATCACGTGTTCTAATGGACCGCCTTGGATACCAGGGAAGATTGTTTTGTCTATATCTTTTTTATACTCTTCTTTGCAAAGGATTAATCCACCGCGTGGCCCTCTCAAAGTTTTATGAGTTGTACTTGTAACGAAATCTGCATACTCTACTGGGTTAGGATGTAAACCTGTTGCTACTAAACCAGCAATATGCGCCATATCTACCATTAATTTTGCGCCTACTTCATCAGCAATTTCTTTGAACTTTTTAAAATCAAGTTCTCTTGAATATGCAGAAGTACCAGCCACAATTAATTTAGGTTTATGTTCAAGTGCTAATTTACGAACTGCCTCATAGTCAATCTTCTCTGTTTCTTTATCTACTTCATAATCTACGAAATTATAAAATTTACCGCTAAAGTTAACAGGAGAACCATGCGTTAAATGGCCACCATGGCTTAAATTCATTCCTAATACAGTATCACCCATTTCAAGTGCTACTAAGTAAACAGCCATGTTAGCTTGTGAACCAGAATGAGGTTGAACATTAGCATGTTCAGCGCCAAATAAGGCTTTAACACGTTCGATAGCAATTGTTTCCGTAATATCTACGTAATCGCATCCACCGTAATAACGACGTCCAGGATAACCTTCAGCATACTTATTCGTCATTACAGAACCTTGAGCTTCCATAACAGCTTCAGAAACAAAATTCTCAGATGCAATTAGTTCGATGTTATTATTTTGTCTATTGTATTCATTTTGAATCGCTTCATAGACAGCTTTATCTTGATTTTGGATATATGACATTAAAAATCCCCTCTTCCTTTCAAACCTATTCGTATTTAGCTCGTTCACCGCCGATTTTTTTAGGTCTTGAAGTGGCAATCGTTACTATTGCATCGCCAACTTGTTTAACACTAGTTCTAATCGGTACACAAACATGTTTAATATGCATTCCAATTAATGTTTGCCCAATATCGATACCTTTAGGAACAGTAATATGCTCTACAACTACAGGATCTTTCATATGTTGATAGGCATATGTTGCTAGACTCCCACCTGCATGAACATCTGGTACGACTGTCACTTCTTCCATTGTTAAAGGATTAAACTGTTCTCTTTCAATTGTGACTGCTCTATTAATATGTTCACAACCTTGAAATGCGAATGATACACCTGTTTCTTGTTGTACCTTTTCTAAGGTAGTGAATATATCTTTAGCTACGTCCATTGAACCTACAGAGCCTATTTTTTCTCCAATAACTTCAGATGTTGAACAGCCAATAATGCATATTTCACCTTCTTTAAAGAATGATTGTGCTTTCAATTCATTTAATAAAGTCGTAAGTTCTTGCATAGAAATCTCCACCTTATTTATATAATTAAAAGAAGCATAGCAAACTAGCTATACTTCTTCATTATAACGTATTTAATTAATAACTTATACTAAATGTAATATTTTCGTCTTATGAAAAGCCTTGCAATTTATGGATTAGACTATAAAGTTGATTAAACGTATCTCGATACGTATCAATACTGCCACCAAATGGATCGTCCACATCAGCGTTTTCTCCAACGTATTCACTTAAAGTATACACATGAATATTTTCACCATACGCATTGATTAATTGCGCTTTATGTGACTGAGTCATTGTCAAAATTAAATCACTATTGAGGTCACTCTCATCAAATTGTTGTGCTGATGTAGGTTCTGGTAAATCATGTTCTAAGATAACTTCTAAAGACTCTGGTGTCACCGCTTGGCCATTTATCGCAAATAACCCTCTTGATTCAATTGTATCGTTTGGAAGCAATGTTTTAGCTATGCTTTCTGCAATAGGACTCCGACACGTATTTCCAGTACATACAAATGTTATTTTCATAACTCTTCACCTCTAATGATACGGTTAGCAGTTGCTTTGGACATTCTATTCATTACGGCTTCTGCGGCTTCTGCATTTTCAAAAGCATAAATATATGCTTCATTAATCAGTTCATTCTTATCAATATCATGCAAAATAGCATATAAATTATGATTTGCACCTTTAATATCACGTTCATCCTGACATAAAGGAATAAACCATGAACCATCTGGAACGAAAGATTTTAAACTTTCTGGCAAAATGAAAGCAACATTTGTCCAATCTTTATGGTTTAAAATAGGATGCGTTAGATCTTTCAACATAGTGACAGGCGTTTCTGGTGAATAATGTTTATATTTCATGCCCGGAGCAATCGGTTTTTCAACATTATTATAATTAAAATGTTCGACACTACCAGGGAGCACTTCATTTAACATGGTTTGAGTGATGGCGCCCGGACGAGCGATTCTAAAGGGATATTGCGTACAATCAAGCACGGTACTTTCTAAGCCTTCTTCACTTTGATCCCCATTAACTATGCCGTCAATTTTACCATTTAAATCGTGATAGACATGTTGAAATGTTGTAGGTGATGGACGGCCACTTAAATTTGCACTTGGTGCAGCTATAGGTAAATCTACATATTGTAAAATAGCGCGTCCGATTGTATGACTCGGCATACGCACTGCGATTGAATCTAGACCACCGCTCACTTTATCACATAGGTAACCTTTTTCAAGCGGTAAGATAAATGAAATCGGACCTGGCCAAAACGCATCCATTAATATTTTGGCTTCATCAGGTACATGAGCTACAAAGTCATTTAATTGTTCTAGACTATGAATATGCACGATTAAAGGGTTGTCAGAGGGACGTCCTTTGGCTTTATAAATATTAGAAACCGCTTCTTCGTCTTTTGCATTTGCACCAAGACCATATACAGTTTCAGTAGGAATCGCGATTAAACCGCCTTGTTCAAATATTGTTTTTATTTCATTTAACTCAGGAAATGATAGTGGCTCTTCACTATAGTTGCGCATATCCCATATTTTACTTTCCATTCACCTCACACCTTTCCTTTAAATATCGTGATTATGAGTGATGAAAAGGCTGGGACAAAATTAAATGTCTCAGCCTCCTCTTTAACTTATTTCCATTCAAATGACACGATTCTGTCTATTCCATTAATGTCTTTAATGACATTAACTGATAAATTTGGATATTTTTTTAAAATTAATTCCTTTAATATCTCGCCTTGATTATACCCTATTTCAAATGTAACATATGCATCTTCATTAAGGACTTTTGGCAAATCATTTAATATAGATTCATATATTGCATAGCCTTTATTTTTCGCAAATAAGGCAACATGAGGCTCATATTTTACAACAGTATCTGCCATACTATGAACCTCTTCATAGTCGATATAAGGTGGATTAGAGATTAGACCATCTACTTTAATATTATTTTTGATAAGTGGTTTTAAAGCATCACCATGCAAAAATTCAATATCTGCATTATGATGATAGGCATTATCCTTAGCTAAATCTAGTGTTTCTTGAACGACATCTGTCGCAACCACATTTAATTTAGGATTTAATTTTTTAAGTGATACAGCAAGCGCACCACTACCTGTTCCAATATCTACAACTGTGGCTTCCTCTTTCACATGTTCTAAGAAATGAAGCATCACTTCTTCAGTTTCTGGACGAGGAATGAGACAATGTGCATTTACTTGAAACTGAAGACCATAGAACATTTGAAAACCTACAATGTACTGAATAGGCTCTCCTAGTAGCATACGTTCCACAGCCAATGAAAATTTAGCTTCCTCAGCTTCATTCATTTCATCATACATATGCATGAGATAATCCGTTCTAGACCAACCAAATAAATCAAGCATTAACCATTCTGCACGAGACTGTTCAAATCCTTTGTTCTTTGCTAATTGAATAGCTTCAGTTAACTTATCCTTAAAGCTCGCCATTATTTAATTCTTTCAGTTTTTCAGTTTGTTCAGAAAGTGTAAGTGCATCGATAATTTCGTCTAATTTACCTTCCATGATTTGATCTAACTTTTGTAATGTTAAGCCAATACGGTGGTCTGTTACACGGCTTTGAGGGTAATTGTATGTTCTTACACGTTCAGAGCGGTCACCTGTACCGACAGCTGATTTACGTTGTGCAGCATATTTTTGTTGTTCTTCTTGTAATTTCATATCATATAAACGTGCTTTCAACACTTTTAATGCTTTTTCACGGTTTTGAATTTGAGATTTTTCAGAAGATGTTGCAATTACACCTGTTGGTAAGTGAGTAATACGTACAGCTGAGTCTGTAGTATTGACGTGCTGACCACCTGCACCACTAGAACGGTACGTATCAATTTTTAAATCTTCATTACGAATTTCAATTTCAACGTCTTCAACTTCTGGTAATACCGCTACTGTAGCAGTAGAAGTATGAATACGGCCACCTGATTCTGTTTCAGGCACACGTTGCACACGGTGGGCACCATTTTCAAATTTTAATTTACTATATGCGCCACTACCTGAAACTGAGAAACTGATTTCTTTATAACCACCATGGTCACTTTCAGCTGCTTCTACAATTTCAGTTTTGAAGTTTTGAGATTCTGCATATTTTGTATACATTCTTAATAAATCGCCAGCGAAAATCGCAGCTTCATCTCCACCTGCTGCTGCTCTGATTTCAACGATAACGTCTTTCTCATCGTTAGGATCTTTAGGGATAAGTAAGAATTTAAGTTGTTCTTCTAATTCAGGAATCACACTTTTAAGACTAGAACTTTCCTCTTTTAACATTTCAATTTCTTCTTTATCGTCTGTTTCGTTTAACATTTCATCGATTTCAGCGATTTCTTCTTTTTTACTTTTATAATCTCTATAAACATCTACTGTTTTTTGTAAATCAGCTTGTTCTTTAGAATATTTACGTAATTTATCTGAATCATTTACAACCTCAGGGTCACTTAACATTTCATTTAATTGTTCATATCTTTCTTCAACAATATCTAATTGATCAAACACTACATTTCCTCCTTGTCATTATTACTCGGTGCAACAATGTGATGTGCTCTACATCTTGGTTCATAACTTTCATTCGCTCCGACTAAAATAATAGGATCATCTATTTTAGCTGGTTGTCCATTAATTAATCGTTGGGTTCTACTTGAAGACGAACCACAAACAGCACATACCGCTTGTAATTTAGTTACTTGCTCGCTGACTGCCATGATTTGTGGCATAGGTTCGAATGGTTCTCCACGAAAGTCCATGTCCAATCCAGCAACTACTACTCTGTGGCCATCTTCAGCAAGTTTTTCAACAATGTTAACAATTTCTTTATCAAAGAATTGAATTTCATCTATACCAATCACATCTACATGTGATAAATCTTGTAATAAAATATCTCGTGCTGTGGTAATATTAATGGCTTCTAATTCGTTTCCATCATGAGATACAACTTTTTCATCATGGTAACGATTATCTATAGCCGGTTTAAACACTACTACTTTTTGTTTAGCATAAAGACCTCGGCGCAATCGACGAATTAATTCTTCTGATTTGCCACTAAACATACTTCCAGTAATGCATTCAATCCAACCAGAATGGTAAGTTTCATACATTATAAGTTCCACCTTTTTCAAAACATAATCGCTTAATTATATCATATTTTAATTGTTTATAAACGACTTTATGTATATCTAGAATGTTCATAATTTTTAAGTATTTATACCAACACACTTTATGTAGTACGCTACTTACTCATTTCTATAAAATAAAAAAACTGCCTACTTAACTCTATATAACATAGATTAGGCAGACAGTTTAAACTTACAATTAGTTGTTGTTGTTTGATTTGAGACCAAACTTTTTGTTGAAACGTTCCACACGACCATCCGCAGCAGCGAATTTTTGACGTCCAGTATAGAATGGGTGTGAATCAGAAGATACATCTAAACGAATAACTGGGTATTCATTTCCATCTTCCCATTCCATAGTTTCTGAAGATGTTTTTGTAGAACCACTTAAGAATTTAAAGTTTGTTGTAGTATCTAAAAAGATAACTTTGTGGTAATCAGGATGAATTCCTTGTTTCATTATTTTCAGCTCCTTTGCCCTGAACCATCTGGAACAGAGTTATTTGTGAGTTTTTACCCAATACTTAGCAATTATAATAGTTATTACTATAAAACGCAACCCTCAATCTGATATTCATTAAATTATCGGTTTGCCAGTTTTAGTACTCTCTTCTGCTGCTTTTTGTAATTGTTGGAAAAACTCTTTATTATTTTTTGATTTTTTCAATTTTCTAATGAAGCGTTCCGTAAAGTCTGTAGAATCTGTAAACATATTTCTAAGTTGCCATAATGAATCTAGCTCAGATTTACTAATTAATAATTCTTCTTTACGTGTTGAACTTCTACCGATATCAATTGCTGGGAAGATGCGACGCTCAGATAACTTGCGATCTAAGTGTAACTCCATATTTCCTGTTCCTTTGAACTCTTCATAAATCATATCGTCCATACGTGAACCTGTTTCAACTAACGCTGTCGCAAGAATTGTAAGACTGCCACCCGCTTCAATATTACGTGCTGCCCCAAAGAATGCTTTAGGTTTGTGTAATGAGGCTGGGTCTAACCCACCAGATAATGTTCTACCACTTGGAGGGATGACTAAGTTATATGCACGTGCTAAACGCGTAATAGAATCCATTAAGATAATAACATCTTGTCCAATCTCAACTAATCGTTTCGCTCTTTCAAGTAATAATTCCGCCACTTTCACATGGTGTTCTGGTGGTTCATCAAACGTTGAATGTACAACTTCTGCAGATTCAACTGAACGTTCAATATCTGTTACCTCTTCTGGTCGCTCACCAACTAATAAAATAAATAATTTTGCGTCTGGTTTATTTGTACTAATGGCATTAGCGATTTCTTTAAGTAATGAAGTTTTACCAGCCTTTGGAGGAGCTACGATAAGTCCACGTTGACCTAAACCGATTGGGGTAACTAAATCCATAATACGCGTTGAGTAGTTTTGAGGATCTGTTTCTAAAATAATTCTTTCCTCAGGATAAAGAGGTGTTAAAGCTTGGAAGTGAGGGCGTTTTTTGACAACTTCAGCATTTTCATCATTTACAAAGTCTACTTGTAATAAGCCATAATACTTTTCATTATCTTTAGGCTTACGTACCTTACCAGTCACCTTATCGCCTCGTTTAATTTCAAAACGACGAATTTGACTAGCAGAGATGTAAATGTCTTTTTCACCTTTAGAATAGTTAACCGTTCTTAAGAAACCGTAACCATCTGGCTGAATATCGTCTAATACACCTTCCATGTAGTAATTGCCATCTTTTTCCATTTGCGCTTCCATGATGGCTAAGACTAATTCACTTTTATTCAATTTACTATAATTAGTAAGTTTTAAAGATTTTGCTTTTTGCGTTAACTCTTTAGTTGTGTAATTCTTATATAATTCATGAAAAGATTCATATTGCGGTGATGTACGTTCTCTTTCAGGCATAAACTGCACCCATTTCTTATATTTTTATGAAGACTCATTTTTAACATAGTTTATTATTTTGTGTTATTTTCTGCTTTTCTGAAAATGCAGCACCAAATAAATCATAAATTATTTTATCAAAAAGTTGTGAGTCTTAAATACTAGAATTAATATAGCAAATTTTCATTTTAATTACAAAATGATTTTATTAAATTTCAAAAATTAAAACAGCACATGGAACTATAAAAGTTCCATGCACTGTTATAAATCATAATTAAATTAATTGTTCAAATTAAATGAAATAACCAGCGATTGATTTAACTTCTAAGAATTCTTCAATTCCGTAATCGCCCCATTCACGACCAATACCAGATTGTTTATAACCACCGAATGGTAAGTCTGGTGTATTTGCCGCTTCATTAATTTGAATACGTCCAGCTTCGATTGAACGTGCTACTTTTTGAAGTGTATCTTTATCTTTACCAATTACATAGCCAGCTAAGCCATATTCTGTATCGTTAGCAATTTTAATTGCTTCATCTACATCATTATAAGTGATTACTGATGCTACTGGACCAAAGATTTCTTCACGAGCAATTGTCATATCATTATCTACATTAATAAAGATAGTTGGTCTTGCAAAGTAACCAGTGTCTAATCCTTCTGGTTTACCTGGACCACCGTAGAATAATTCAGCGCCTTCTTCAACACCTTTATCAATATATGATTGCACAGTATCAAATTGTTTTTTACTAATAATTGGTCCAACTTGTGTACCTTCTTCGCGCGGATCGCCCACTTTAACATTACTGAATTCTTCTTTTAATGCTGTTAAGAATTCTTCTTTAATGCTTTCAGGTACTAAGATACGTGTACCTGCAGTACAAACTTGACCAGTGTTATTAACTACTTTACCTGTAGTAGCTTTCGCAGCTTCTTTAATATCTACATCGTCTAATACGATATAAGGTGATTTACCACCTAATTCAAGAGATACTTTTTTGAAGTCTTTTGAAGCTTTTTCCATGATTTTTGAACCAGTACGTCCTGAACCTGTAAATGACATCATTCTTACTTTAGGATGTTCACTTAATGGGTTACCTACGCCTTCACCGTCACCATTAACTAAGTTGAATACACCTTTAGGTACGCCAACTTTATCAAAGATTTCAGCTAAGATAATTGCAGCAAATGGTGTTTCTTCAGATGGTTTAAGCACTACTGGACTACCAGCTGCAAATGCCGCTGCAAGTTTTAATGAAGTTTGGTTAGTTGGGAAGTTCCAAGGTGTTACTAAGCCAGTGACACCGATTGCTTCTTTTGTTACTAGTGAATCTCCACGGCGTTCTTCAAATTCAAATGAATCTAATGCTTTACTAGCTTCTTGGAAATGTTGTAAGCCCATTTCATAGTGTACATTTTCAGATACAGAAAGTGGTGCACCTAATTCATCTGTAATAGCTTCAATAATATCTTGTTTTCTATTTTTATATTCTTCAACGATTTTATCTAATAATTCTTTTCTTTCTTTAACTGAGCTATGGCGAAATTCTAAATATACGTCATTAGCAGCTTCTACAGCTTTATCTACGTCTTTTTCGTTACCTTTGGCTACTTTGCCGATAACTTCTTCAGTTGCAGGATTAATTACGTCAATTGTTTCTCCGCTTTCACTATCAATCCATTCGCCGTTAATATATTGTTGAGTATAATTTCTCATCAATTATTCACTCCTTAAGCGTCGTTATTTCATCTGTCTAATGTTTATCCCTTTTTGAAAAATTTAAACATAGCCATTTTAAAATGAAAAAAGTTCTGCTTTGCATCACTAAAACGTAACGCAATGTCGCAGAACTTTTTCATAATTATTTAGCTTTAACTTCATTTTCAAGCTCTATATAACTTCTAGCCCACTCTTCCATTGGTTTTAAAGCTTCAGCTAGAGCTCTTCCTTTATCTGTCAATTCATAAATAATTGAAACCGGACTAGTTGAAACTACCTTTTTTTCTACTAATCCCCATTCACCTAAATCTGTTAATTTAATACTTAAAGCACGAGGGGTAATCGTTTTTAAATCCCTTTTCATATCGGAAAAGTGTGCAGTATAATCAGTGCATCGAGATAGGTAGTTAATGATTAAACCGTTCCAACTTCTACCAACAATTTTAAAGGTTTCTTCAAGATATGGACAGATTTCCATTGTCTTCACCTCTAATCAAAACATCTTTCACAAAAAGAGCAAGCCTGTAGCTATCTCTCGTGTGATGCTACAAGCTATGAAGCAACTCAAATTTGCACTATACTTCATTTACTTTTTGTCTTTAATATAATTATTATACCAGATATTTTTACACTTGTTCAGTCCAAATGTCTGCACCTAATTCTTTTAAGTGCTTAACGATGTCTGTATAGCCACGATAAATATGTTTAACGTTATAAATAGTTGTTACGCCTTCAGCGATTAACCCAGCAATAATTAAACATGCACCTGCACGTAAATCACTTGCATAAACATCCGCGCCTTGTAATGACGATGGTTTAATAGTAGCTGTACCTGTAGACATATCCGCTTCAATATTAGCGCCCATATTTTTCAATTCATCTACGTGTTTAAAACGAGCTGGATAAATTGTTTCTGTAACAAATGAAGGACCATCTGCCATAAATAATAATGGTGTGATTGGTTGTTGTAAATCTGTGGCAAACCCAGGATATACCAACGTTTTAATATCTACATTTTTATAATCTTTATGGCCTTTAATTGTAGCTTTTTCTGCATCATCGTCAATATCTATATCTACGCCTAATTCTTTTAATTTTACAGTTAACGCTTCTACATGTTTCGGTACAATATTATTAATTGTTACTTCTTCACCACACGCAGCTGCAATACACATGTATGTTCCTGCTTCAATACGGTCAGGAATAATTTGATATTCAGAGCCATGTAATGTTTCTACGCCGTTAATTTTCAACGTGCTTGTACCTGCACCTTTAACATCTGCTCCTAAGCTATTTAAGAAGTTAGCAACATCGACAACTTCAGGTTCTTTAGCAGCATTTTCAATAATTGTTTGGCCTTTAGCATGCACGGCAGCTAACATAATGTTAATAGTTGCTCCTACACTTACCATATCAAGGAAGATATTAGCACCATGAAGTTCTTTCGCTTCGAGCTTCATAGATGTTTCACTAGACTCATCGATTTCGGCACCAAGTGCTTTAAATCCTTTGATGTGTTGATCAATTGGTCGAGGTCCTAGTGGACAACCGCCTGGTAAGCCAATGACACATTTTTTAAAGCGACCTAACATCGCTCCCATCATATAATAAGACGCACGAAGAGATTCTACTTTATTATTTGGTAATGGTGCATTTTGTATGTTAGTTGTATCAACATCTAAATGTTTACCATCTAAATTTGTTTTAATATTTAAGTCTTCTAATAAACTCACTAATGTTTCGACATCAGAAATTTGTGGCAGACCATCAAGCTTTACTTGGCCTTGAGCTAATAACGTCGCTGGAATGATAGCCACTGCACTATTTTTAGCACCACTTATTGTGACTTCACCGTTAAGCGTTTGACCACCACGGATTTTTATTACCTCTTGAGTCATAAGTTTTATCTCCTTTGTTTGTCATTTTCAAATTGTACATTATTAGTATTATAAATTATATTTTATTTATTTGTAAAACGTTAATTACTTAGATTTTTTAGTAAAATTAATTTTCAAAAATAATATCTGGTAATCGTATAAAACCTTTAAAAGGTATTATGTATAATAGTATTATAAATCATTTTCAAAAAATTATTAATTCA
>NZ_PPRC01000046.1 GCF_002902565.1 Staphylococcus petrasii
ATGTAGATTTACCTGCCCCATTTGGTCCTACTATTGCAAGAAAATCACCTTTATTTATTTTTATATTTATATTTTCAAGCACTTGTTTATTATCAAAAAAGTAATCAATATTTTTTAATTCAAATACGGGTTGGCTCATGATTTCACCTCGTTTAATACTATACAATTATTGATTTAGTTTGTAAATAGTAATGTTTACGACTTATAATATAAAAAGAAGAAATTAAGTGCTAACACTTAATTTCTTCTTAATTGTCACAACAATAAATCATATTTTATTGTTGAAGAATTTTATCTTTTAAATCTGGGTCGAATTGTTGTGATTTTAACATTTCAATTTCAAATTTATAAGGTGGTTTTTTATTTTTCTTATCTTCACCAACATATGGTGTTTCTAAGATTTTAGGAATATTTTTGAATGTATCATGATGAACAACATAACTTAATGCATCAAATCCAATATGGCCAAAACCAATATTTTCATGTCTATCTTTGTGAGCACCTTGTTCATTTTTACTATCGTTAACATGCACAACTTTAATTCGATCTAATCCAATAATTTTATCAAATTCGTTTAATACACCATCAAAGTCTTCTTTAATATTGTAGCCAGCATCATGTGTATGACATGTATCAAAACAAATAGATAAACGATCGTTATGTGTCACGCCATCAATGATACGTGCGATTTCTTCAAAGTTACGGCCTACTTCTGACCCTTTACCAGCCATAGTTTCAAGTGCAATACGCACATCATTATCATGTGTAAGTACTTCATTTAATCCTTTAATGATTTGTGCGATACCTTTATCTGCACCAGCACCAACGTGAGAACCAGGGTGTAAAACAATATCTTTAGCACCGATAGCTTGCGTGCGTTCGATTTCATTTTGTAAAAAGTTTACGCCTAATTCAAATACTTCAGGTTTAGTAGTATTTGCAATATTAATAATGTACGGTGCATGAACTACGATATTAGATAATCCATATCGTTCCATTGCTTTATGGCCGTTTTCTATATTTAAGTCTTCAATACTTTTTCTGCGAGTATTTTGAGGTGCACCTGTATAAATCATAAATGTGGATTCGCCGTATTTATGTGCTTCTTCAGCAGAACCTTCTAACATTTTTTTGCCACTCATTGATACGTGAGAACCAATTAACATGCTATTCACCTATCCTTTTTTATTATTCTTTCTTTGTTGTCTATTTTGACGCTTACTATATTGTTTACGTTCTTGACGTTTCATTTTTTCAACTTCACGTTTGAATTTCTTTTTATAACCTGGTTTTACTTTATTTTTAGTTTTACTTCTTACTTTATGTTTTACTTCATTTGTTAAGTGATCGTCTTTTCTTTCACGTTTACGTCTCACATTATGTGCTTTTATCGGTTTTAACTCGCCGTTTTTAACGTCTACATTTTCAAAATGATAGCCTTTATCTTCAATTAAAGAGATATTGTGTTCTTCATCAGGACTATACATTGTGATAGCTACCCCTTTATAATTGCCGCGGCCTGTTCTACCGACTCTGTGAGTAAAGAAATCAATATCATTAGGGACATCAAAGTTGATAACATGACTTACGCCTTCAATATCGATACCACGAGATGCTAAATCACTAGCAATGACATATTGGAAGTCTAAATTACGAATACGTTTCATTTGTTGTTTACGCTCTCTAGGCGTTAAACCACCATGAATCATACCGACTTTAATGCCAGCTTCATTGAGTGAATCAGCCAATTCATTAGCATTGTCTCTACTATTACAGAATACGATACATAAATAAGGATTTAATATATCAATCAATTGCAGTGTTTTTTCAACTTTTTCTGTACCTTTAGTAGGAATTAAATAAAATTCTATATTCTTCTTATTTTGAGATTTTGAATCAACAACTACGAAATCTGGATTATTTAAATATTTATTTAAAAATGGTTGAAGCGATTTCGGAATTGTCGCGCTAAATACTGCAATATTTGCGTCGTCATCTAAGCGAGCTGCGATGTAGTCTACATCTTCGATTAAACCTAAATCAATTATTAAGTCTGCTTCGTCCACTACTAAATATGATGCTAAATGCACGTGTAAATGGCCACTTTGAGCTAAGTCATTGATTCGTGTCGGCGTACCAATAACTAATTGTGGTTGAATATTAGTACGTTGTTTATCTTTTTCAATATCCGTACCGCCAATAAACAAGCTTACTTTTACATCAGTTTTGAATTTTGCTAAATGACTAGCAGCTTGGAATAATTGTTGTGCTAATTCACGTGTTGGTGCCACAACAATAGCTTGGGGTTCTTGAATTTCTGGATTAATTGAATCCATTAAAGGTAGTAAAAAGGAATGAGATTTACCAGTACCGGTTTGTGATTGACCGATTAGATTAACACCCTTTTTAATTCTTGGAATAATTCTATTTTGTATTTCAGTTGGTTTTTCAAAATTAAGGTCTTTAACAGCATCGATTAATTTTGAATCTAAATTAAATAATTCAAATGGATGATTTGGCATCGATTTTGCCTCCTTGTATCATTCTTGTAGTATATTTTTTAGTGTTACATATAAGTGAAAGGATCAGTATTAATATCAGAGGATTCAATTTTAAAATCAACACTGAATTCAAACAACCATTGATTTAATAAGTCTTTAAGTCCATCTCTCATAACATATTCACTATAGTGATTAATATCTAGTAAATTAATACTATCCGTTTTGGCGTCTAAAGCATCATGATGTTTAATGTCTCCAGTAATAAAGATATCTGCTCCTTTTGCAGAAGCCATTTGTTCAAAGCCAATGCCAGCACCACCAATAATTGCTACTTTGCGTATAATAGCATTCTCATCACCAGCGAATCTGACGCTAGGAATTTGAAGTTGTTGTTTCGCTTGTTTTACAAAGTCTTTAATTGTTAATGGTTCAGCAACTTCTCCAATTTTTCCTAGACCATAATTAGCAGTTTTAGTCATTTTTATAAAGTCATAAACTGGTGTTTCATACGGATGATTTTCAATAATTGTATTCTCAGCTAAAAATCGTTGATGATTTTTAATCATAAACTCTATTTTTACTTCATCTACATATTCAATACTATCAATTTGTCCTAAATGAGGATTAGCATTTCCGACTGGTTTAAATTGTCCTCTTCCTTCTGACTCGTAAAAACAATATTCATAATTGCCTTCTTGTGCTAGACCGGCACGATCTAAACTATCCTTAAAGTCCTCAACATTTTCTTTTGGAATATAAGTTTGCACTTTATAATACGTTTCTTGTTCATTATTTAAAAATTTAATATTTTGCAGATTTAATTTTTGAGCAAGCATTTCATTAACGCCGTCAACGTGATTATCAAGATTAGTATGCAAAGCAATAAGCTGTATATCATTAGAAATAATTTTACGAATTAATTTTCCATATCCATCATCAGTAATATTTTTAATTCCTTTGAAAATTAAGGGATGGTGAGCAATTATCGTATTAAATCCTTTCATAATTGCTTGATCTACTATTGCATCAGTACAATCTAGGGTAGTCAATATGCCAGTGATTTCCTTATCATTACTTCCAATCAATAGACCTACATTATCCCACTCTTCCGCAGTATTTAAAGGAACATTCTTATTAATTACAGACATTAATTGCTTAATTTTCATCATCTAGCACCTCTTTAATCAATGAAATTTCATTTTCTATCTCTTTAAGTCTCTCATGATGAACTTCTGAATTCAATTGTTTACGAATGTGTTCTAATGCCTCTAATTCTCTACGCCATTTTTTGTAAAAAATAGATGTTTTATTTTCAATTAATTTAGGACCAAATTTTAAATTAAATTTATTTAGGTGTTCAATACTATCGTTATATTCACTTACAACTATTTCATATATGTGACCTTTTTCTTCAATAATTTCTTCTGCAATAATTTCATAATTCAAACTTTGTAATGTTTGACGTAATACTTCAGTTTGGATATTGCTTTGTAAAATTAAACGAGGATGATTCTCTAATTTATCCTTACCCTCATTTAAAATTTTAGCAATTAAAGGACCGCCCATGCCACAAATAGTAATATTTTGAACGTTATCAGCTTGATTAATCACACTTAAGCCATCGCCTAAACGAACATTAATTAAGTGGTTAAATTGATATTCTGTTACGTTTCTTTGTGCAGCTTCAAAAGGACCTTTAATCACTTCACCTGCTATAGCAGTTTGGCAAAGATTATTTTGAAGTGCGTAGATAGGCAAATAAGCATGATCTGAGCCAATATCTGCCATCATACCAGGTAATAAATATCGACTTACAGCTTTTAATCTTTCATTTAAATTAATCATAATAAACTCCTTTTACTATAAAAAGGGAGTGAGACAGAAATCCTAATTTATTAAAAAGATTTCGTCGTCTCACCCCAGCAAAGATGACTAGATTTGAATAAAGCTTAATTGGAGTGCATATTTAAATCAGTCAGCTACTGCCTACATAATAACTAAGGCTGAGATACTTAATTTTATCTCAGCCTCTAATTTTTATATCCGAGTCATATTTAGATTTATAAGAGCTTAATTCATCTTTAAATTGGTCAATTCAAATTTTAAATTCGATGATTAGTCCATGAAATCTTTAAGACGTTTACTACGACTTGGATGTCTAAGTTTTCTAAGTGCTTTGGCTTCAATTTGACGGATACGTTCTCTTGTTACGCCAAAGACTTTCCCTACTTCTTCTAGAGTACGAGTTCTACCATCGTCTAAACCAAATCTTAAGCGTAGAACGTTTTCTTCACGGTCAGTTAACGTATCTAATACATCTTCTAACTGCTCTTTTAATAATTCATACGCTGCGTGATCAGAAGGACTTTGTGCTTCTTGGTCTTCGATAAAGTCGCCTAAATGACTGTCATCCTCTTCACCAATTGGTGTTTCAAGTGATACTGGTTCTTGAGCAATTTTAAGAATTTCACGTACTTTTTCAGGAGGTAAATCCATTTCTTCCCCAATTTCTTCAGGAGCTGGATCACGACCTAAATCTTGTAATAATTGTCTTTGAACACGGATTAATTTATTAATTGTTTCCACCATATGCACTGGGATACGAATAGTACGTGCTTGGTCTGCAATTGCACGTGTAATCGCTTGTCTAATCCACCATGTTGCATAAGTTGAGAACTTAAATCCTTTGCTAAAGTCGAATTTTTCAACTGCTTTAATAAGACCCATGTTACCTTCTTGGATTAAATCTAAGAATAACATGCCTCGACCAACATATCTTTTAGCGATACTTACAACTAAACGTAAGTTAGCTTCTGCAAGGCGTGATTTAGCCACTTCATCACCTTGTTCAATACGTTTAGCTAATTCGATTTCTTCTTGAGCACTAAGAAGATTAACGCGTCCGATTTCTTTTAGATACATTCTTACTGGATCATTAATTTTAACACCTGGAGGGGCACTTAAATCATTCGGATTTAATTTCTCATCCGTATCTGAACTATCTTTTTCGTTTACTAAACTGATATCATTATCATTTAATTGGTCAAAGAAATCATCCATTTGGTCTGAATCCATGTCGAAATTTTGTAGCTTCTCAGCAATTTCTTCATGGCTAAGATGACCTTCCTTTTTACCTTTATCAATTAATTGTTTTTTAACATCTTCTAATGTTAATGTCGGATCAATTGTTTGTTTTTTAATTTTAACTTGGTTATCAGACATGAAAAGGCCTCCCAATTTTAATATAAACTTTCAATTAAGGGTTTATTTCTATAATAATTCAATATAATAGAAAAAATATAAATAAAATTTCACAATAATTTTAACATGTAGCAATTCAAAATAATATATTGTGAAATAAATTTAATTAGATAAAGTTGATTCTTATTTAATTTATGGTACATATTTACCCATTAAAAGCGCATAATAACCATTATACAATAATGGTTATTAAATAGAAATACTATATTAAAATATTTCAATATAACATACTAAAGTCAAACCCGTTCTCTCTTCGGTAACTCATGCGTAATTTGCTCATTTATAGATAGTAAACTCCCTTTATTACACATTTTGTTTTCTCGATTGAGAAGGGTTTTCTTTTAGTCTTATTTATTTATAAAACCCATTTATTACATTCTTTGTTTATTTTTATTTACGATTAGTCCTAAATAGTATTTTTGCATTTCAACATCGCCTATGCGTGAGGCTTCACGCAATTTATGATTTAATTCTTCAATTGAATCTTCATATTTATGTTCATTTATACTTTTAATATAATCATCAATCTCGTTATCATAGGGTTCATTATTTAATTCATAATTATCCAAGGCAATCACTGCTTCTCGCACGTCATTATCATCTACATATAAGATGATATCACTAATCGCGTATTTATCATTTTCAGCATAATATTCTTTTAAAAGTTGATAAATACTTTGGAAATATTTATTAGTGAAATCTTCATCTTCGAGGTCCTTTTGATAATTTAAAAAGATATCTTTATCATTCATAAAATGTTTAAGCAAAGCACGCTGCGCTCTTTCTTGCTTATTAAGATGCGTGAAAATAGCCGAGATATCTGGTGCATTATAATCACTATACTGATTATCATAATCAGATGGATAATAGACATCATTCGGTATATATTGTTGTTGATAATTAACGTCATTATTTAATGTATTTGGGTCAACGTTAAATATATCAGCTACATCTTGAACCACTTTCTTTTGTAAAATAGAAGAATTCATCATTGCGATATCTTGCGTCACTTCCTTAAGATATCGCTCATAAGCTAAGTCATTATTATTAATTTCGTCTTTATGACTATTTACTTTAAATAAAATAAATGACTTTTTCTCATTATTAACAAATTCTAAAAACTTCTCTTTTCCATACTTTGTGATATATTCATCTGGGTCCATATTCTTAGGTAACTGTACAACAAACACATTTAGCCCTTGTTGTAACAAGGTTTGTCCTGTTTTAAGCGTAGCCTCTTGACCTGCAAAGTCCCCATCAAACATAAGGGTAATATTAGAAGTGAGCTTTTTAAGCACAGTAATATGCTCATCTGATAAAGCAGTACCCATACTTGCGACTACAGTTTTAAGACCGGAATAATCTGCCTTAATAACATCCATAAATCCTTCAAGTAGTATCACTTCATCATTTTTACGAATAGACTTTCTAGCTTTATCTAGATTATAGAGTAATCTTCTTTTTTGGAAAATGGGTGTCTCAGGACTATTCAAATATTTAGGTTCTTGATTATTATAAGTTCGTCCGGAATAGCCAACAATTCTGCCTTGCGCGTTCATTAGCGGAAACATAATACGGTCTCTAAAGCGATCGTAATAACTGAAGTTTTCTTCGTTTCGTGATAATAAACCTGCTTCGTAAGCCAATTCAATATCATAGCCCTTTTTCTCTAGAAAATCATGGCAAAAATGAGAGCTATTCGGTGCATAACCTATACCACGCGACTTAATAAGTTCTTCAGTAAATCCACGACTCATTAAATAATTAAGCGCTTCTTCACCCTCAACCGTCTTCATTAAGGCGTACATATAGTATTCTTGAATGCTTTCATGCATTTCAATCATACTTAAATCATCTGAAGCAATTTGCGTAGTTTGCTGACTAGTATTACCAACATCAACTTGAATATTAACACGTTCACCTAGCTCTTTAACTGCTTCAACAAATGAAATGTCTTTAATTTCCTGAGTGAATTGAAAAACATTTCCGCCCTTTTTACAACCAAAACAATGACAAATTTGTTTATCCTCTGAAACTGTAAAAGATGGCGTTTTTTCATCATGAAAAGGACACAAACCAATGTAATTGCGTCCCCTTTTCTCTAATTTCACATATTCACTAACCAAATCTAGAATATCTGTTTTTTCTTTTATTTCATTAATAACTGACTGTTCAATTCGCAAAATAAATCACCTATTAAATATTAGTCATAAT
The DNA here is from genome assembly GCF_002902565.1 of Staphylococcus petrasii. Taxonomy (GTDB): domain Bacteria; phylum Bacillota; class Bacilli; order Staphylococcales; family Staphylococcaceae; genus Staphylococcus; species Staphylococcus petrasii. The sequence goes on from NZ_PPRC01000046.1 coordinate 7,977, forward strand.
ATTATACCTTTATCGCTTAAAAATTAAAATTATTTTGCTTGTTGTTCAATAATGTGAAGTACATCATTCGCAGTTTCTTCAATTGCTTTATCAGAAACATCAATTACTGGACATCCAATTCTTTCAACAATGTCTTCAAAGAATTGAATTTCTTCTTTGATACGCGCTTCATTTGCATATCTAGCTAAATCACTTAATCCTAACTGTTTTAATCGTTGCTTACGAATTCGATTTAATTTATCTTCACTAATACGTAGTGCAATGCATTTAGAAGGATCTATCTCAAATAGAGCTTCTGGTGGAGTGACTTCCGGTACAATTGGCACATTCATAACTTTATAACTTTTATGTGCTAAATATTGAGATAATGGCGTTTTAGATGTTCTTGAAACACCTATTAACACGATATCTGCTTTAGGTAAGCCTTTAGGATCCTTACCATCATCATATTTAACCGCAAACTCAATGGCATCTATTTTTTTGAAGTAAGCGTCATCTAATCGATGAACTCTGCCAGGTTGGTTATATGGATTTTCATTAAATGAATCTTTTAATAGTCCCATTAAAGGACCCATAATATCTACAGATTTAAGTTGATGATTGTCGATTTTTTCTTCCATATAATCTTTCATCTCTGGTTTAACAAGCGTATAAACTATAATAGCGTCTTGATCAATTGCGACTTGTATAACCTCATCGATATTGTCAAATGTCTCAATATATGGATATCTTAAAAACTCGTGTTTACATTCTTTGGGATTAAATTGAGAAACGCATGCTCTTGCTACAAGTTCTGCAGTTTCTCCAATCGAATCGGATGCGATGATAATCTTTATATCTTCCATCGTTATACCACCTATTCTTTAAATAATGATACGAATAATTTCGCTATTGTTGTTTTAGAAATACGACCTACTACTTGATACTTATTATTTTCTTTTTTTCTAACAATTGGGATAGAATCGATTTCTTTTTCAATCATTTGGTCTGCTGCATAAATGACTAATTCGTGTTCCTCTAAAAAAGTAAGATTAGGCATTCGAGACATATTAACACCGACAGGCATTGTATGAATGTCTTCTCCAATCATAGATGCACGTAATAAGTCCTTTCTTGAACAAACACCTATAAAATCATTATTCTCGTTAGTAATAAATAATGTTCCTGTATCTTCAAGAAAGATTGTACAAATAGCATCGTAAATGCTCATGTCTTCTTTCACGATTACAGGTGGTGACATATAATCTTTAACGATATATTGACGTAATTGATCACTCAAAATTTTATTTTTTGATTTACCAGAATAATAATAGCCAACACGTGGTCTAGCTTCAAGAAATCCTGACATTGTAAGAATAGCTAAGTCAGGTCGTAAAGTAGCACGAGTAAGTTGTAATTTTTCAGCGATATGCTCTCCAGTGATTGGGCCACCAGTTTTAACAATTTCGATTATCTGTTCTTGACGTTTACTCAGTTCTATAGGTCTTCACCCCTTTTGAATTCATTTCTATTATACCTATTTATTTATACACCGACAAATGCATACAAATCCTTGCTTATAAATCATCAATGAATTAAACTATTATTAAGCGAGTTAAGGACGGTGTGAGCTTAACAACATAACTTGGCCTAATCATTAAATTCATAAAAGCGAGTGTCTACACTAAATTGGGTGGAACCGCGGGTTAAAAATTAGTTTAAACTATATTATTTTTATATAGATAAATCAATTAACTCGTCCCAAGATAATAATAAATGTGATTTTACATTTATTTATTGTCTTGGGGCGTTTTTTATTTAAAAAGGAGAGATTATATGGTTAAAGATATGGATACAATCGTATCATTAGCGAAACACAGAGGATTTGTATTCCCTGGTAGTGATATTTATGGTGGTTTATCAAACACTTGGGATTACGGCCCATTAGGTGTTGAATTAAAAAATAACGTTAAAAAAGCTTGGTGGCAAAAATTCATCACGCAATCACCATTTAACGTTGGTATTGATGCTGCTATCTTAATGAATCCTAAAACTTGGGAAGCATCAGGTCACTTAGGTAATTTTAATGACCCTATGATTGATAATAAAGATAGTAAAATTCGTTACCGTGCAGATAAATTAATCGAAGACTACATGCAAAAAGAAAAAGGCGATGAAAACTTTATTGCTGATGGCTTAAGCTTCGATGAAATGAAAAAAATCATCGACGACGAAGGCATTGTTTGTCCTGTTAGTGGTACAGCAAATTGGACAGATATTCGTCAATTCAATTTAATGTTCAAAACTTTCCAAGGTGTAACTGAAGACTCTACTAATGAGCTTTTCTTACGTCCAGAAACTGCTCAAGGTATTTTTGTAAACTACAAAAATGTACAACGTTCTATGCGTAAAAAATTACCATTTGGTATTGGTCAAATTGGTAAATCTTTCCGTAACGAAATCACTCCAGGTAACTTCATTTTCAGAACAAGAGAATTTGAACAAATGGAATTAGAATTCTTCTGTAAACCTGGTGAAGAAATCGAATGGCAAAACTATTGGAAAACATTTGCTAGCCAATGGTTAAAAGACTTAAATATTAACGAAGAAAACATGCGTTTACGTGACCATGATGAGGAAGAATTATCTCACTACTCTAATGCAACTACAGATATCGAATATCGTTTCCCATTTGGTTGGGGCGAACTTTGGGGTATCGCTAGTCGTACAGACTTTGACTTGAAAAAACATAGTGAACATTCAGGTGAAGATTTCAAATATCATGATCCAGAAACTAATGAAAAATACGTTCCTTATTGTATTGAACCATCATTAGGTGCTGACCGTGTTACATTAGCTTTCTTATGTGATGCATATGAAGAAGAAGGTGTAGAAGGAAGTAAAGATGCACGTACGGTTATGCACTTCCACCCTGCTTTAGCGCCATATAAAGCTGCAGTGTTACCATTAAGTAAAAAATTATCAGAAGAAGCAATTAAAATCTTCGAACAATTAAGCGCTAAATTCTCTGTTGACTTTGATGAATCTCAATCAATTGGTAAACGTTACCGTCGTCAAGATGAAATCGGTACACCATACTGTATCACTTTCGACTTCGATTCATTAGAAGATAACCAAGTAACTGTTCGTGATAGAGATTCTATGGAACAAGTACGTATGCCTATTTCAGAATTAGAAACATTCTTAGCTGAAAAAGTAGCATTTTAATAAATAATCCCATCTCCTATCTTAGGGAGATGGGATTTATCTTTTTATTTATCTTTTTGAATTGCTAAATTATATAGTTTTTGAAATGGAAAATTTCTAACTAGCACTATGGACAAAAATATTATAATAATTAAAATTAAATATACATAAATATATATTTGCTTAGTATTACTATAT
>NZ_PPRC01000047.1 GCF_002902565.1 Staphylococcus petrasii
CTAGAAATCAATACTTTGATTTCTAGTTTTTTTATATTGAATAAGTTAATTTTAATATATAAAACGTTTACATCAATATAATGCACCTATATTAATGGAACACCTAAAAAAATTGTGGTAATTTATTACTAAAGATAATTCTAGTTAGGAAAGGGTATGTCGTCATGAAGAAAATTGCGGTATTAACAAGTGGTGGAGATTCACCAGGCATGAACGCTGCTGTTAGAGCAGTAGTGCGTAAGGCGATTTATAATGATATTGAAGTTTATGGAATTTATCAAGGTTATCAAGGTTTATTAGACGATGATATTCATAAACTTGAATTAGGCTCAGTTGGAGACACTATCCAACGTGGAGGCACCTTCCTTTACTCTGCTAGATGTCCACAATTCAAAGAAGCTAGTGTTCGAAAAAGAGGGATAGAGAACTTACACAAGCATGGAATTGAAGGTTTAGTTGTAGTAGGTGGAGATGGTAGTTACCGAGGGGCACAACGAATCAGTGAAGAAACAAAGGATATTAAAACAATTGGTATTCCAGGTACGATTGATAATGACATTAATGGTACTGATTTTACAATTGGTTTTGATACTGCTTTAAACACTATCATTGAGAGCGTTGATAAAATCCGTGATACAGCGTCAAGTCACGCTAGAACTTTTATTGTAGAAGTAATGGGTCGTGACTGCGGAGATTTAGCACTGTGGGCTGGATTATCAGTTGGTGCTGAAACTATTTTAGTACCTGAGGCGCACACAGATATTAAAGATATTGCTGAAAAAATTGAAAAAGGTATCAAACGTGGTAAAAAACATTCTATAGTGATGGTTGCTGAAGGTTGTATGACTGGACAAGAATGTGCTGATGAATTAATGAAATATATTAATGTAGATGCACGTGTTTCTGTTTTAGGTCATATTCAACGTGGTGGTAGTCCATCAGGTGCTGATAGAGTGCTCGCTTCACGCTTAGGCGGTTATGCTGTAGAGCTATTAATGGAGGGAGAAACTGGTAAGGGTGTTGGTATTAAGAACAACAAGCTTACTGCAACACCGTTTGAAGACATTTTCAATAAAGATGATCATAAATTTAATACAGATATTTATGAATTAGCAAAAGAGTTATCTATTTAATTTAGGAGGCTTTTATAATGAGAAAGACTAAAATCGTATGTACTATTGGACCTGCATCAGAATCAGAGGAAATGTTAGAGAAATTAATGAAAGCTGGAATGAACGTTGCGCGTTTAAACTTCTCTCATGGTAGCCATGAAGAACATAAAGCACGTATCGATACAATCCGTAAAGTAGCTGATAAATTAGGTAAAACAATTGGTATTTTACTTGATACTAAAGGACCTGAAATTCGTACTCATGATATGAAAGATGGCTTAATTACTCTTGAAAAAGGTAAAGAAGTTATCGTAAGCATGAATCAAGTGGAAGGTACACCTGAAAAATTCTCTGTAACATACGGCGATTTAATTAATGACGTGGAATTAGGATCTTATATCTTACTTGATGACGGTTTAATTGAATTACAAGTTAAAGACATTGATAAAGCTAAAGGCGAAGTTAAATGTGATATTTTAAATACTGGCGAATTGAAAAATAAAAAAGGCGTTAACTTACCAGGCGTAAGAGTTAATTTACCAGGTATCACTGATAAAGATGCTGCAGATATCATGTTCGGTATTAAAGAAGATGTAGACTACATTGCTGCAAGTTTCGTACGTCGTCCAAGTGACGTGTTAGACATCCGTGAAATTCTTGAAAGAGAGAATAATCATAATATTACAATTTTCCCTAAAATTGAGAACCAAGAAGGTATTGATAATATCGAAGAAATTCTTGAAGTTTCTGATGGTTTAATGGTTGCTCGTGGTGACATGGGTGTTGAAATTCCACCTGAATCAGTACCAATTGTTCAAAAAGATTTAATCAGAAAATGTAATAAACTTGGTAAACCAGTTATTACTGCTACTCAAATGCTTGATTCTATGCAACGTAATCCACGTGCTACAAGAGCAGAAGCAAGTGACGTAGCGAACGCGATTTACGATGGTACTGATGCAGTAATGTTATCTGGTGAAACAGCTGCAGGTTTATATCCTGAAGAAGCAGTTAAAACAATGAGAAATATTGCTGTATCTGCTGAAGCGGCTCAAGATTACAAAAAATTATTATCTGACCGTACTAAATTAGTAGAAACATCTCTTGTAAATGCAATCGGTGTTTCAGTAGCACACACTGCTTTAAACTTAAATGTAAAAGCTATCGTTGCTGCAACAGAAAGTGGTTCTACAGCGGTAACTATTTCTAAATATCGTCCTCATTCAGATATTATCGCAGTTACACCTAGTGAACATACTGCGCGTCAATTAGCGTTAGTATGGGGTGCTTATCCTGTAATTAAAAAAGGTCGCAAAACTACTGATGATCTTTTAAATAATGCGGTTGCTACTGCTGTTGAAACTGGAAGAGTTAGCAATGGTGACTTAATCATTATTACTGCAGGTGTACCAACTGGTGAACAAGGTACAACTAATATGATGAAATTACACCTAGTAGGTGACGAAATTGCTAAAGGACAAGGCGTTGGCCGTGGTTCAGTAGTAGGTAAAACTGTTATCGCGAATAGCGCTAGTGATTTAGAAGGTAAAGATTTAAGTGAATCAATTATTGTTACTAATTCTGTAGATGAATCTTTAGTACCATATGTTGAAAAAGCTGTTGGCTTAATCACTGAAGAAAATGGTATTACATCTCCAAGCGCTATCGTTGGTCTTGAAACAGGCATACCAACAGTAATTGGCGTTGGAAATGCTACTAAAGAATTCAAAGATGATATTCTAGTAACAGTAGATGCAGCACAAGGTAAAATCTTTGAAGGCTACGCTAACGTACTATAATTAATTCAGTAAAGCCATATAAATTATAAAGCTTCATAATAAATGAGAAGACTAAACCATTCCTCTGGAATGGTTTAGTCTTTTTTCATATTTAAAGAAATCGTACTTAAAAGGGTAGTATCTATTTTAATATTTAATGTTTATAAATACATAACACTAGAATCATTGCTACATAATAAAAAACCTTAACTTACCCGCCGTGGATAAGTTAAGGTTCATGAGCAAATAAATTATTTAGTTCTTTTAGCTACTTTTTTATATCTTAAGTACATTAATCCTAAAATGATAAACCACAATGGTGTTAAGAAGATTGCATTTCTAGTAGTTTCATTTACGAATAGTAAGCAGAATACTAAAATGAAGAACACTAGGATTGCATATCCCATATATTTACCACCAGGAAGTTTATAATCAACTTTTTTATGAAGTTCAGGATTTTTTCTATGATAGTTGATATAAGCAATAATAATTAATGCCCATACGATAATAAATAATACAGTTGAAATAGTTGTTACATAAGTAAATACTAGAGTAGCATCAGGGAAGATGTAATTTAGCAATGCTGTAACTAACAATAACGCTGATGATACGATGATTGCAATGTGTGGCACGCCGTTTTTATTTGTTTTTCTAAAAGCAGGAGGTGCTTGTTCTTGTTCTGATAATCCAAATAACATACGGCTATTTGAGAAGATACCACTGTTACAAGATGAAGCTGCTGCTGTTAATACTACGAAGTTAATTAAACCTGCTGCAAACGGAATACCAATTAATGAGAATAATCGTACGAATGGACTTTCAGCAGGATCCACTTTATCCCAAGGAATAATTGACATGATTACTGCTAATGCACCGACATAGAATACTAAAATTCTTAATGGTACGGCATTAATTGCTTTTGGAATAGTTTTCTCTGGATCTTTAGCTTCTCCAGCTGTTACACCAATCATTTCGATACCTACGAATGAGAATAGTGCCATTTGGAATGACATAAAGAAACCAGAAGCGCCATCTGCAAAGATTCCATGTTTATATAAGTTAGTGAAACTTGCATGTCCAAATTGTGTATTGAACGCGAATAAAACCATTACTAAACCTACTACTATTAAAGCGATGATTGTAACAATTTTGATTATCGCGAACCAGAATTCTAATTCTCCGAATAATTTAGCACTTAATAAGTTAAATGCCATTAGAATTAATACACAAAATAGTGCTGAAATCCAGTTTGGAATATGAGGGAACCAGAAACTTACATACTTGGCAACAGCTGTAACTTCTGCCATACCAGTAATAATCCAACATAACCAATAAGTCCAACCAGTTACGAAGCCGGCGAAAGGTCCTATGTATTCATTAGTCACATCTGCAAAAGAGTGGAAACGGGTATTTTGAATCATAATTTCTCCGAGACCTCTCATGAACATGAATAACATGAAGCCTATAATAATATAGGTGAATAAAATAGATGGACCTGTCATTGCGATTGTTTGTCCAGCTCCCAAGAATAACCCTGTACCAATTGCGCCGCCAATAGCAATTAATTGCACATGACGATTACTCAACCCTCTTTGTAATTTTTCTTCAGCCATAAGACAACTCCCTTACATTTAATTAATATTTATTATGCACTTATATAACCAATTCGACAATTATTTTTATAATAT
>NZ_PPRC01000048.1 GCF_002902565.1 Staphylococcus petrasii
TTTTTATCGTATTTATTATTGTCAATATTTGATTTAACCAAAACTATTAATTTAGATATAAAAAAGCTGTACATAGACTGCTCCACCGAGTCTAAATACAGCTCAAATCTTAATATTAAGGTTTAAAATTCTGATTAAAGTAATTATATTTGGCACCTTTAATACTTTTTTTAGTTTCAGTATCAAATCCTTCTGAAAAAATACCTTTACGCGTACCAATAGGTTGAATAACATAAGTTAAATTTGGTTCATCCTTAAAAACCACTTCTTTATAATAGACGCCCTTTTTAGCACTATATAACGTTTTTTCAGATTTCACTTTATCTGTAAGATGCTTTTGTTCTAAATAACTATCCACTAATTTAATGTTTCTGTGCCCTTGATATGTTTTCATACCAAAGAAAAATGCGATAGCTACAACTAAAGAAATAGCAAATATAATTACTACTCTTATAATTATTTGCTTTTTGCTCATTTTGAAACTCCTTTTAATCTGCCTATCCCAAAAGCATATTTTTTATTATCTAAATTATTATGAATGAAACAAAAAGTTTTTTAAAGTATTTACATATTTTTGTAACAAAATCTACTTAAATTTATCTCTAATTCAAAATAAATCAACACTTTTTTATATTCTGTAGACGTACTTTTGAAGTGTCTTTAAAACTCTTAAAAACTCTGTAAAATACTATGGCAACAGTCTTGACATTAGTTTTAGTTCATACTATCTTTAAATAAGTTAAGGGGGGATAAATATGTATGTAAAGGACAGCTATTTGAGTAAACAATTATGTTTTTTATTATATGTAACTTCAAAAGAAGTTATTAAAAAGTATACTTACTATTTAAAAAAGCATGATTTAACATATACAAGTTTTATGGTTGTTATGGCTATCGAAGATGATGAAAAAATAAATATAAAATCTCTTGGCCAACGCGTCTTTTTAGATTCTGGAACTCTTACACCTCTCTTAAAAAAATTAGAGAAGAAGGGCTATGTTATACGTATGTGTGAAAAAGAAGATGAACGCAATTTACAAATTTCTTTAACTGAAAATGGTAAAAAGATTAAGCCCGTATTAGAATCTATTTCAGAACAAGTATTTGAAGACTTCAACTTTACTAAAGAAGAAGAAAACGAACTTGTTCATAGCTTACGACACGTCATTACTAACAACTTCAATACCGTGCCTGAATAAATAATCACACATGACAAAAGCATACAACTTATATTACCATCGCCATCTATATAAAAGACTTTTTACATAATAAATAGACTTTTGTCATGTACTTTTTTCGATCCGCATTTTTACATACTACTTTCAATTGCTTTTACTTTACGTAAAGATACACTCTTTATATAATGAAGTTGAAAATTTTCACCAAACAATGTGATTTCAACTCTTATTTAAAGGAGAGACTATATTATGAATAATAGAGAATTCTTTGATCAATCTATTTTTAAAAATAATCCAAAAGATGTATTTCGCGATTTAGGCGAGCAAGTATTTAATCAATTCTCATCAAAGACTTTTCCAACTAATATTTATAATCAATCTAATCAATATATTTTAGAAGCTGAATTACCAGGCGTTAATAAATCAGAAATAGAGTTAACTTATGAACATTCAACATTAACTATTAAAGCGCAAAAACACGTTTCTGAGCAATCTGGTCAAGTTCAGCTTAGCGAACGCGCTAGCGGTGAACTTGTAAGACGTTTTGATTTTGATGATATCGACAAAACTCAAATTAAGGCAAGTTACACTGACGGTATTTTGGTGGTTATTCTACCTAAAGAAACTTCAGACGAAGATAATACTACTAAAATTACTATTGATTAGTAAACTTTAAAAATCAAATTTAATTTTAAAAAAACGTAGGATTCATTTTCATCAATGTTTCCTACGTTTATTTTTATTATTTTGTTGTCATAAGAGGTCTTTTATATTCTTTTTTATATAAATGACCCATTGTAATAAAGGCTAATACACCAAAAATTGCTAATAGAATGAAAGCTAAATGACTTGAACCAGTTAAGTTTGATACATATGTGATAACTAGTGGTGGGAAGAATCCTCCTAAACCACCCATCATTGAAACGATACCGTTAGCAGCACCAGATTCTTTTGCAAAATAAGAAGGAACTAATTTAAATACTAAGCCATTTCCTAAACCAGCGCATATACTAATAGTTAAACAACCAATTGTAAATAATGCGATGTGATCTGAAATACCTAATATAACAGCACCTATTATCATAACTACAAAATCAATCATTAATACTTTCACCGCGTTAAATTTATCTCCTAACACGCCTCCAAGTGGTCTTAAGAACGTTGCTAAAGCAATAAATACGCCTGATCTAATACCAGCATCTACTTTATCGATTCCGAAATTATGTACTAAGTAGTTAGGCAAGAATAAACCAAATGCTACAAATGCGCCGAAAGTGATAAAGTACCATAAACTTAAATAATATAATTTATAATTTGATGATAACTTTTTAATCTGTGACATTAATGGAACTTTTACTTTAGGTTCTTTATTGTCACCTAAGATAAACATTAAAACCGCAAATAGCGCAATGATAATTAAGTAACTTCTAACTGTTGTTTGCCAACCAATAATCCCTGCAATAGGTGGCGCTAAGAAAGAAGATACTGCAGTACCGACATTCCCTACTCCATAAATACCATTAGCTAAGCCTACTTTGTCTTTTGAAAAGTATTTCGGAACTGATGTTACACCAACAGAGAATACTGCTCCTCCAACACCTAAGAAGAACCCTGCTAACATTAACATTCCAGGTGTTTGAGCTTGTCCTAATAAAAAGATAGGAAATAGTAATACTACAAAGCTACAAAAGAAGACCCATTTTGCCCCAACGATATTAGTTAAATATCCAAATGGCACACGTAAAATAGAACCTAGAATAACTGGAATAGCTAGAATGATTGACAGCTGTTCCGGAGACACTTTAATATCTTGTGAAATATACGGCATAAGTGGAGAAATAATACTCCAAGCCATAAATCCTACTACCAGGCTCAACGTTTGTAATGTAAGTTGAAAACCACCCTTATTTTTAATCATTTTTTCACCTTCACTATTTCATTTTTTCTTTATCAGTAATTGTTATATAAAAGAGGTCAAAAATTATATTTCAATCATATTACTGATTACACTTGTATTTTAGTTAATTTGTGAAAAAATGAACATAAGGAATTTCCCTTATCATAGTAAGGAATCCCCCTATATTTCCTTACTTATTTTTACATAAAAATATTGCCATGAAGCTCTCTCAAATTCTTGATTTTCTTCATGGCAATTTAATCGTTTCTATATGATATTTTTAAATTAAAACTCTAATAATTTCTTCTTCAATGCGTATTCTACTAATTCTGGTTTTGACTTCAATCCCAATTTAGTCATAATATGCGTTTTATGTGCTTCGACCGTTTTAACCGAAACAAACAATTTCTCCGCGATATCTTTATTACCATAACCTTTCGCAATTAATGGCAATATTTCTAGTTCACGTTTAGAAAGTATTTTGAAAGGATCATTCGTAGATGCCTCATCGATATTTGTATGATTGACAAATTCATTGACTAAGGACGTAGTTAATTTCATATCTACATATGTTTCACCTTTATACACCGTACGTACTGCTAATAGTAACTGTTCATCGGGTGAGTTCTTTAAGATATACCCTTTTGCCCCATTGCGAAGTACATGAAATAAATATTCTTCATCGTCATACATAGTTAGTATTAATATTTTTGTTTCAGGAAAACTTTCTGCAATTTTACTTGTCGCAATCAACCCAGACTCGCCAGGAGGCATACTCAAGTCCATAATAAGAACATCAGGTTTATATTCCATTACTTTTTGATAGGCCTCTACCCCATCAGCAGCAGTCGCAACAACTTCCATGTCTTCCTGGAAATTTAATATCATTGAAAACCCAGTTCTAACAACTGCATGATCATCTGCAATTATAATTCTCAATTCAAATTCCCCTAACGTACTCTAAAGTGGTATTTCTAATGTAATAATAGTCCCTTTTCCAATGTGTGTTTCAATATCCACTTTTCCTTTAACAAGTTCAGCTCTTTCATTCATCCCATATAGTCCTAAGCCAGTTCCTTGTGGCTGTGAATTAGGATTAAATCCTGCTCCTCTGTCTATAATCTCTGCAATTAAATTATGCTCAGTTTGTTGTACTGAAACTTCAACTGAATTGACACCAGCATATTTTAAAGCATTGAATATAGCCTCTTGTACAACACGATACACGACAGTTTCTATTTCACTATTAAATCGATGATCTTTAATATTCGATTGATAGATAATTTCTAAGCCATAATTTTCTTCAAACTGTTTAAAATATGATTTAAAAGCCGCTTCTAGTCCTAAATCGTCAAGTGATGACGGTCTTAATTCTACAGATAAATTACGGATATCATTGATTAAATTAGACATCAAGCTTTCGATATGTTCTGATTTTTCAATAAGTTGTGACATCTCTTGTTGATATTTCAATAAGCGTAATTCAACATCGATATTAAGCATTTCTTGAACCACACTATCATGCAATTCTCTAGAAATTCGCTTTCTTTCATTTTCTTGGGCAGAGATAGTTTTACGTAACATCTGACGTTGATACATTTTTTCTTGACGCTCAATTTGAGGTGAAATATCTTGTAGCGTAAATGCGTAAATTTGCTCCTCTTCATCGATACATTGATAAGACGCTGTAAAAGGTTGTACTTTATTATTCACCGTCTTCATAAACACTTGAAAGTTCTTATCATTAGGTGTTGATGTATCTAAATAACAATTGATACAACTTTGTAAGGCAAATTCATTGGAATAACCTTCACAGCGTCTACAGATTGCATCTGTCATGACGCTGTAATTGTTATCAAGTGAGATAATTTCTTGGGCCGCTTCATTCATCGCAATCACTTTGCCATCATTATTAATAAAGACAATTTTTTCATTTGTTTTTTCATAATATTTTTTAAGCAAATGCTCTATAGTGTCATCTTGAATATTTAGCACATTGATCACCTACATTTCTTCAGTAAATGCCCATAACTTACCGCTAATATTTAAATCTTGATTATTAGGAAGTGGGTTTTCATCACGTTGTCCTAATAATAACACACCATATATTTGTTGGTTGTGACATAACGGTATCGCAATCACTGCTGTCAATTCTTCGCTAATTAAAATAGGATATTTAATTTTTTCTCCTGGTGTTAAAGTGTCGGAAACGTGTGACATTATCATGCGTTTTCCTGTTTTCATCACCATACCAGCTAGTCCACGGCCTTTTCTCAAAATAATTAATTTATAACGATCATTTAAACTTCCAGATACATAACGCCATTTAATAGGAGAAGAAGTAGAAGAATATTCATATAATGCCACACCAGCAAAATCATATCCTTCTTCAATTCGTAAACGATTTAATTCGTCTTGAAAAGCCTCTTCCTGAATCAAAAGTTCAATGGGCACTTGAGTATCTCCTTTCATCATCATGAGCGAGTTTTATGTCTGCGGTAAATGATATATCTTCTATTCGTATAAGATAAAGGCACGCTCCACACATGTACTAGTCGAGTAAATGGCCAACAAGCTAAAATCGTAAATCCAAGTAAAATATGGATTTTAAATGATAGCGGCACGTCAGTCATTAAACTCGCATTTGGTGAGAATGTGAAGAGATGTCTAAACCAAATAGAGATTGTTTGACGATAGTCAAAATCACTTACCAATGCGTTCGTTACTAAAGTTGAATAACAACCCATGAAAATAATTAATATTAATAAAAAGTTAACAAAAATATCTGAAGCTGAACTTAATCTTCTAACATTTTTGATAGTTAAACGTCTTGCTGTTAAAAGAAACATACCAATAAATGTCATTATACCAAAGATACTACCAATATAAACAGCGCCGAAGTGATACATTTCTTCACTCACACCTAAGCCATCTATCCATTTAGCTGGAATGGCTAAACCAACTACGTGACCAAAGAATACTGGAATGATACCTAAATGGAATAATAAGCTTCCCCATTTAAGCTGTTTCTTCTCGATTAATTCACTTGATTTAGCTGTCCATGAAAATTGATCATACTTGTAACGTGCAATGTGACCTACTATAAAAATAGCCACACATAAATATGGAAAGATAATCCATAAAAATTGATTAAGCATGAGACGTCACCTCATTTGGAATATTTAAACATGCTTTAAGTGTATTGCGCAGCGCACGAATCACATACGCATATGGGTTATTATCTTGTGCTAACTGATTCGCCATTTCATACGTACCATCTTCAATAATCATAATGACGAGTTCAATATTTCCTTCCGCACGTGGATCATCTTGCCATTGTGCTACATGTAAAAATTGCAACATTAAAGGTAGATAATCTGATAACTCATTACTTGCCATCTCTAATCCAAACATTTCATATAAGACTTTCAATTTAGCCAACATTTGACCACGTTCTTTTTGCGTATCAAATTTATTGTAAGTCATATAGAGTGGCGTTTTTTTATTAAAATCAAATGTATCTGTATAAATTGCTTTAATTTCTGATAATGAGAATTGATGCATCATCTCACGGTATTTTACTAAATCTTCATAACCAGGATGAGATTCATCAATCGTTTCATTAAACGTTTTAGGATGGAAGGTAAGCTTTTCAGGAAAATTTAGCTGCTGCCCGATATAACCAAAACTCTCTTGATAATATTGAAACTGTTGTAAATTAATCACGGAAAATACCTCCATAGAAATTATCATTATAAATTTCTTGTCCTGTTTTTCCTGAACCTACTGCTACGCCACAACCTTCACAATTATCTCCAAAGTATTCTCCTCCGTATCCTTGACTACCTTGTGCATGATACGTATCTAAATATGTTTCTTTATGAGATGTTGGAATAACGAAACGATCTTCATATTTTGCTAAACCTAATAAACGATACATTTCTTGAATTTGGATTTCTGATAAACCAAGTCGTTCAAGTTTATAACTATCGAAATCTTTACCAGTAATTTGAGAGCGCATGTAACTTCTCATCATAGCCATTTTTTGAAGTGCTTCTTTAACAGGTTGTACATCGCCTGCTGTAAATAAATTAGCTAAGTATTCGATTGGTAAACGCATTTCTTCAATCGCTGGGAAAATCATATCTGGATTTTGGCCAGCATTTTTCCCTTCAAAGTAACTCATAATAGGACTAAGTGGTGGACAATACCAAACCATTGGCATTGTTCTATACTCTGGATGTAATGGGAACGCAATTTTATATTCAATTGCTAATTTATACACTGGTGAGTTTTGTGCTGCTTCAATCCATTCATAGCTAATGCCATCTTTTTCAGCTTGTTCAATCACTTCTTCATCAAATGGATTTAAGAAAATGTCTAATTGTTTTTCATATAAGTCTTGTTCATTTTCAGCAGATGCAGCTTCCTGTACTCTATCGGCATCATATAAAAGTACGCCTAAATATCTCATTCTACCTACACATGTTTCTGAACATACTGTAGGTAAACCTGCTTCAATTCTTGGGAAACAGAATGTACATTTTTCTGCTTTATTTGTCTTCCAGTTGAAGTAAACTTTTTTATAAGGACAACCTGTCATACAATAACGCCAACCACGACATGCATCTTGGTCCACTAACACAATGCCGTCTTCGTCACGTTTGTACATTGCACCTGAAGGACAAGAAGCAACACAACTAGGATTTAAACAATGTTCGCATAAACGAGGTAAATACATCATAAATGTTTCATCAAATTGGAATTTAATATCTTCTTCGATTTTTTGAATATTAGGATCTTCTGGACCTGTAATATGCGCACCTGCTAAATCATCTTCCCAGTTAGGACCCCATTCAAGATCTAATTTATCTCCTGAAATAATTGAATGAGCTTTAGCTACTGGTGAATGTTTACCTTCTTTCGCAGTTGTTAAGTGTTCATAATTATATGTCCATGGTTCGTAATAATCTTTAATAAGAGGCATATCAGGGTTGTAAAAGATTTTACCTAAAGCAATTTTTGATAATCGGCTACCTGATTTAAGCTCTAATTTTCCTTTTTTATTTAAGACCCATCCACCTTTATAGTGTTCTTGATCTTCCCATCGTTTCGGATATCCTACACCTGGTTTAGTCTCTACGTTGTTAAACCACATGTATTCTGCACCTGGACGGTTAGTCCAAGTGTTTTTACATGTAACGCTGCAAGTGTGGCAACCTATGCATTTATCTAAATTTAACACCATTGCAATTTGCGCTTTAATCTTCAAGCCAATTTACCTCCTTCATTTTTCTAACGGCTACGTAAACATCTCGTTGATTTCCAATTGGACCATAATAGTTAAAGTGATAACTAATTTGTGCATAACCACCTACAAGCTGTGTAGGTTTTAAGTGAATTCTTGTTGGTGCATTGTGTGAACCACCACGTGTATCAGAAATTTCTGATCCTGGTGTTTCAATATGTTTATCTTGTGCATGGTACATGAACATTGTGCCTTTAGGCATACGGTGTGATGTAACAGCTCTTGCAGTTACTACACCATTACGGTTATAAACTTCTAACCAATCATTATCATTAATACCATGCTCTTCAGCATCTTCATTTGATAACCACACTACTGGGCCACCTCTAAATAATGTCAACATACGTTCGTTGTCTTGGTA
The DNA here is from genome assembly GCF_002902565.1 of Staphylococcus petrasii. Classification (GTDB taxonomy): domain Bacteria; phylum Bacillota; class Bacilli; order Staphylococcales; family Staphylococcaceae; genus Staphylococcus; species Staphylococcus petrasii. The sequence goes on from NZ_PPRC01000048.1 coordinate 8,745, forward strand.
TGTTGAGTGAATATTCCATTTACCATGTGGTGTAAGGTAGCGTAATACTAAAGCATCTTGTCCACCTTTTACTTTCTTATCTCTTGTTCCAAAGACCATAGGTGGTAATGTTGGTTTATATACTGGTAAACTTTCTCCAAATTGTTGGAAGACTTCATGATCGATGTAATAACTTTGTCTACCTGTTAACGTTCTGAATGGTACTAAACGTTCAATATTTGTTGTAAATGGAGAATAGCGACGTCCATTTTTATTTGAACCTGGGAACACAGCGGTTGGTATTACTTCACGAGGTTGTGACGTAATATTTAAGAATGAAATCTTTTCTGACGCGCGTTCTTTAGAAATATCTTTTAGTTCCATACCTGTTTGATTTTCTAAATCTTCGTATGATTTTTGAGATAATTTACCATTCGTTGCTGATGAAATATTTAATATGGCATCAGCTACTTTACGTGCAGTATCAATACGTGGACGATTATTTCTTACTGAGTTTTCATCATCATCGTTCCAAGTACCCACCATACTTTTCAGTTCATTATATTCATCTTTGACTTCATAACTTACGCCATGCGCACCTACTTTTGCTTTTTCAAGTAAAGGTCCTAAAGTGACGTATTTATCATAGATTTTTGTATAATCACGCTCTACGATTGAGAAGTTTGGCATTGTTTTTCCTGGAATAGCTTCAACTTCACCTTTAGACCAATCTTTGACAATACCATATTCTGAACCAAGTTCTTGTTTAGAGTCATGACCTAGTGGTGATGTCACAACATCTTTGAATGTCCCTGGTAAATAATCTTTAGCCATTTCAGAAACTGCTTTACTTAATGTTTTATAAATATCCCAGTCTGAACGTGATTCCCATAAAGGATCAATCGCTGGATTGAATGGGTGCACGAATGGATGCATGTCTGTTGATGATAAGTCATGTTTCTCATACCAAGTCGCAGCTGGTAACACAATATCTGAATAAAGTGGTGTTGCTGTCATACGGAAATCTAATGATACGAGTAAATCTAATTTCCCAACTGTATCTTCACGCCATTTAATTTCTTCTGGTTTATCTTCTTCATTAGGTTCAGCCATTAATCCTGAACGTGTACCTAATAAATGTTTCATGAAGTATTCTTGACCTTTAGCTGAACTTGAAATTAAATTTGATCTCCATACAAATAGTGTTTTTGGATGATTTTTTCTTAAATCAGGATCTTCAACCGCAAATTGAGTTTCTTTATTCTTAACAGAGTCAATCGCTCTTTTTAAAATTGCTTCATTAGAGTCATCGCCTGCGTCTTTAGCTTCTTCCCCAAATAATAAGCTATTTTTATTGAATTGAGGGTATGAAGGTAACCATCCTAATCTAGCAGCTGTAACATTGTAATCAGCTGGATGTTGATGTTTAATATTTTGAGCTAATGGTGATTTTAATTTATCAACATTTGATTCTTCATATTTCCATTGGTCTGTCGCAAAGTAGAACCAACTTGTACCATTTTGTAAACGTGGTGGGCCTTGCCAATCTTTTGCGAAAGCGACTGTATTCCAACCTTCAATAGGGCGACATTTCTCTTGTCCAACATAGTGTGCCCAACCGCCACCATTTACACCTTGGCAGCCACATAATAGAACTAAGTTTAAAACAGCACGGTAAATCGTATCTGAATTGAACCAGTGGTTAATACCGGCACCCATAATAATCATTGAGCGTCCTTTAGTATCAATAGCATTTTGTGCAAATTCTCTTGCCACTTGTGTGATTAATTCAGGTTTAATTCCTGTCACATCTTCTTGCCAAGCTGGTGTATATTTAGATTCTTTATCGTCATATGATTTTGCTTCTAATTCATGATCGAAACGTTTAATTCCATATTGACTTGTCATCAAATCATAGACTGTCGCTACATATACTTCTTTACCATCTGCTAATGTCACTTTTCTTGTAGCAATCGGTCTTTCAAAGATGCCGTCTCCTTTACTGTCAAAGAATGGGAATTGAATTGTTTTAAGTTCATAATCTTCCTCAGCCATTGACATTGCAGGATTGATTTTAGTGCCATCTTCTGTTTCTAATTTTAAATTCCATTTTTTGCCTTCTTCCCAACGTTGACCCATTGTGCCGTTTGGTACTACAAACTGATGACTAATTGTGTCATGAATCACTGGTTTCCATTCACTATTGTCACTTTCCATTCCTAAGTCGCTTGCACGTAAGAATCTTCCTGCTTTATAACCATTTTCATCTTCATCCAACATAATCACGAAAGGCATATCTGAATATTGTTTAGAATAATTGATGAACATTTCACTTGGATTATCTTCATAAAATTCTTGTAAGATAACGTGTGTCATGGCTTGTGCCACTGCAGCATCTGTTCCAGGATTTGGCGCTAACCAGTTATCTGCGAATTTAACGTTCTCAGCATAGTCAGGTGCTACTGAAACAACTTTAGTTCCTTTATATCTTACTTCTGTCATAAAATGGGCATCCGGTGTACGTGTTAAAGGTACGTTAGAACCCCACATAATGATGTAAGAAGCGTTGTACCAGTCACTTGATTCTGGCACGTCTGTTTGTTCACCCCAAATTTGTGGAGATGCAGGTGGTAAGTCAGCATACCAATCATAGAAACTAAGCATTTCACCGCCTAGTAAATTAATGAATCTTGCCCCTGCTGCATAACTAATCATCGACATGGCTGGGATTGGTGTAAATCCAGCTATTCTGTCTGGACCATCCTTTTTAATCGTATATAAGATTTGAGCAGCAATAATATCAGTGACATCTTTCCAATTAGAACGCACATGACCACCCATACCACGTGCTTCTTTATATGCTCTAGCTTTGTCTTCATCTTCAACAATTGAAGCCCATGCCGCAATACGGTTACCGTTGTTTTCTTCTAAAGCTGTTGTCCATAAATCTAATAATTTACCTCTAATATATGGGTATTTAACACGTAACGGGCTATATTCATACCATGAAAATGACGCACCACGTGGACATCCACGAGGTTCAAATTCAGGCATGTCTGGACCACAACTAGGATAATCAATTTGTTGATTTTCCCATGTGATGACGCCGTTTTTAACGAAGACTTTCCATGAACATGATCCTGTACAGTTTACGCCATGTGTCGTTCTGACTACTTTGTCATGGCTCCATCTTTCACGATACATTTTTTCCCATTCTCTACTTTTGCTTTCAAGTACTGACCAATTGCCATTAAATTTTTCAGTTGGTTTAAAAAAATTTAATCCAAATTTTCCCATTTATATAAATCCTCCTACCGAGCAAGGTATTTAGCTTGTTACGTTTTATGTTAATTGCTTATTAATTTAAGTTAATTGTACATTTTTTCACAAAGTAAATATATTAGGGAAATACCTATTTCATATAGAAGAATCCCTATAAAAACACATGCAATACGAACAAAATTTCTAAAAATAAAAAAATAGCCATACAGAAATGATTGATTTATCAATTTCTGCATGACTATGTTATTTCGCTTAACTATTTATTATTCCGCTTCAATATATTTAGACTGATGATTATCTATAATACTTTGATATAACTGTTGTTGTGATATATGATAACTGTCATCATAGGCGAGTAGACAGTGTTGCCCCTTTTCCGAAAAATCTTCAGCAGTTAATAATGCTTCCTCTTTCGGACCATTAATGACATATAAAGTTTCGTCGTGCTGTGCTTCACGCTGTTCCACTTTATCTTTATCAATATAATCAACCATCGCACCTAGAATACAAATGCCTGGTTCACTCTCTAAATTGAGCTGTTGTAACTGGGCTTCAATCGTACTGAGCTTACCGATGATGACTTTCTGATTATAGCAAGTTGCGTTAAAAACGATCGCAATCGAATAATCTTCATTGGTGTAGGCAGTGATTTGCTTAATGATATGACCTAATCGTTTAATGCCCATATAAATCGCTAATGTACCGCCATTAATGAGATTACGAATATCTGTTTCATGGTTTATTGAATCTTTGAAGTGACCTGTTGAGAATGTCACACTAGGCGCAATACTACGCATTGTTAGACCTATATCCATGTTAGCTACGGCTGCACTTGCAGACGTTACACCTGGAACAATCTCATATGCAATACCATGCGCTTTTAAGGTGTCGATTTCTTCAGTGACACGTCCAAAAATAGCGGGGTCTCCACCTTTTAAACGAACGACGATGCGATGTCTTTTAGTAGCTTCCACAATCTTCAAATTGATTTCTTCTTGTTGAATATGTTTCGCATAAGGCTTTTTACCGACATCTATCACTTCAGCTGAAGGTGGTGCATATTGAATAATCAATGGATTAACGAGACGATCATACAATATTACATCTGCTTTACGAAGAATACGCTCTGCTTTTTTAGTTAACAGGTTTGGGTTACCTGGACCTGCCCCGATTAAATAAACTTTCGGTTCTTCATTTACAGACATACGTAGACGTCTCCGTCATGTACTTCGACTTTATATGTTTCTACACAACCTGTGTCTGGTTCTTGAACTTCACCGCTTCTTAAATCAATCTTTTGATCATGAAGTGGACAGTACACAAATTCACCACTCACTGTTCCTTCTGATAAAGGTCCTTGTTTATGCGGACAAATATTATTGATAGCGTGAATTTTCCCACTCTCTGTTAGGAAAAGGCCAATTTGTTTACCATCAACAATCACTTTTTTCCCGATTAATGGTGTTAATTCTTCTAGAGTAGTCACTTTTACTTTTTCCATTGCTTTCATCCTTTACACCTTCTCAACTTCAAAGATTTTTTGTGCGTCTTTATTTTCAACGATAGCTGACCAAGGTTCGCCATGACCATCAATTGCTTTTTTCGCATCCATAATTCTATCGAATAATTCTTTTTGTCTTTCAGGATCAAGTAAGACTTCTTTAACATTGTCAAAGCCTAAACGGTTAAGCCATGGTGCAGTTCTTTCAGCGTAAATACCAGTTTCTCTATAATACTGCATTAAAGCACCACATAATTGAATAACTTCATCTTCTGTTTCAACAGTAGTTAAGAGTTTACCAACTGTTACATCAGTACCACCGTTACCTCCAATATAAATTTGGTAACCATTTTCAACTGAAATAACACCGAAATCTTTAACGCCTGATTCTACGCAACTACGTGGGCAACCAGAAACACCCATTTTAAATTTATGAGGTGTATCGATATATTCGAATGTTTTTTCTAAACGAATACCTAAACGTGTAGTATATTGCGTACCAAATCGACAGAACTCTTTACCTACACAACTTTTAACTGAACGTGTCTTCTTACCGTAAGCTGAAGCAGAACGCATTCCTAAGTCTGCCCATACTTTAGGTAGTTCTTCTTTTTTCAAACCATATAAACCAACACGTTGTGAACCAGTTACTTTCACTAATGGAACGTTATATTTCTTAGCTACTTCTCCTAATCGAATTAATTGATCCGCATCTGTCACACCACCACGCATTTGTGGAATAACTGAGAATGTACCATCGTTTTGAATGTTGGCATGGTAACGTTCATTCGCAAAGCGTGATTCTCTTTCATCTTGATGGTCATGTGGGTAAACCATATTTAAGTAGTAGTTGATCGCTGGACGACATTTTGGACAACCATTTTTATCTTTAAAATCAAGTACGTGACGTACTTCTTTAGATGTTTTAAGACCTTTAGCTCTGATTTGAGTCACAATTTGGTCACGTGTTAAATCGGTACAAGCACAAATACCTGTAGGTTTTGCTGCAACAAAGTCATCACCTAATGTACATTTTAAAAGTTCGCCGATTTGACCCTTACATTTACCACAAGAGTTACCTGCTTTAGTTGCTTTAGTCACTTCTTCCACAGATGTTAAACCTTTTGTAGTAATTGCATTAACGATAGTTCCTTTATCGACACCATTACAACCACAGATTGTTTCATCATCAGCCATATCAGCGATTGAAGTTGATGCCTCTTCGCCACCTTTATGAAGTAAAGATACTAACGTATAATCTTCTAATGATTCATTTTTCTTCATCATGCTGTAAAATCTTGAACCATCATCCGTATCACCATATAATACTGCACCAACCACTTGTCCATTACTTAAATAGACTTTTTTGTAAATGTTATCGACACTGTTAAAGATTTCGATGCCGTGGACGTCCTCATTTTCAACAATTTGACCTGCACTATATAAATCACAGCCTGAGACTTTTAATGAAGTAAATGTAGTAGAACCGTGATATCCATCTGTCTCTTTACCAGTTAAAAAGTCTGCAAGCACTTTACCTTGTTCATACAGTGGTGCTACTAAACCATACACTTTACCAGCATGTTCCGCACATTCACCTACAGCATAAATATCAGGATCAGATGTTTGTAAATAATCATTTACGACGATACCTCTGTTCACTTCTAATCCTGCTGTTTTCGCAACGTTAGTGAATGGACGTATACCAACCGCCATCACTACTAAATCTGTTTCAATCACACGGCCATCAGCTAATTTAATTGCTTCAACATCTTCATCACCAATGATTTCTTTCGAATTCGCTTGTAGTTCAATATTCATACCTTGACGTTCTAAATCTGCTTTCAACATTTCGCCGGCTTTGCGGTCAAGTTGCATTTCCATTAACCATTCAGCTAAATGTAACACTGTAACATCCATTCCTTGGTCCATTAAACCACGTGCACACTCTAAGCCGAGTAAGCCTCCACCGATAACCACTGCACGTCTTTTAGTTTTAGCTATTTCAATCATGCGTTCAGTGTCTTCGATTGTGCGCCATCCGATAACACTAGGTAAATCTGAACCTGGGATAGGTAATACAAATGCGCTTGAACCTGTCGCAAAGATACAAATATCGTATTGAACTTCTACGCCCTTAGAAGTCATCACAGTTTGATTTGTTCTATCTACTGTTTCTACTGGATCATCTACAATTAATTGAATATTATTTTCCTCATACCATTCATAAGGATTCATAATTGTTTCTTCGACTGTCATTTTCTTTTGTAAAATATTAGACAACATAATTCTGTTGTAGTTTGGATAAGGTTCTTTGCCGATGATTGTAATATCAAACATTGAGTCTGAGCGTTCTAATATTTCTTCTATTGTTCTAAGGCCTGCCATACCATTACCAATCATTACAAGCTTTTGTTTAGTCATAAAATATGCCCCTTTTACCACTTAATATTTAATTATTTATAATGATTAAAATTATAAACTTATTATTATTGCGAATTTGCAACTACTTTCTTCACTGTCATTTTATAACATTTTCAGCTATTTTTGTGATTTTTTTCACATATTTTTAAAAAGTAGGGATTTCCCTAATACACTATTTCTTACTTAAAACATGAAAAAACTCCCTTACATTGTCATGTAAGAGAGTGTTGGAATTTTATACATGTAGTTGTTCTAATCGTTCACTAATAATCAGCTTAAGTATGTTATCGAAATTAATGGATGGCGTTATATGCAATGTGCCTTCAATATCCATTTCGGAAATTAGACGTTTCACTTTGTTCACTAATCGTCCATCGTATAGAAACATCGGTACGACAATTAAGTCATCATATTCACGTGATAGTTGGTCGAGATCATTTCTAAATGTGATATCTCCGTATAACGTACGACAATAAATTGGTGCTTCTTGAGTTAACTTTTCACTAAATTCCTTAAGTTCATCATGCGCTTTAGTATAAGAGAAACTGCCATGCGCAATTAACACAATCGCATAATTTGTCGTAGGGTTGATATGTACGTCATTGATGCGTTTTTCAACTAAATCTACCATGTAATCATGCGTACCAAGAGGTTCACTGATTTCATAACGAATGTTAGGATGCGCTTGCTTAATGCTTTCTAAGATATTGGGGACATCGACAATATAATGCATCGCTGAAAAAATTAATAAAGGCACTACTTTAAATTCTGTTTCACCTTGATCTATCAACCGACCGATCGTATTCTCGATGCTTTTCTCTTCACTTTCAATAAACGCCAATTCATAATTATATGTTTCATCGCTTAATAGACGAGCTAGAAAGTCACCTAGCGCTTTATTTTGATCCCCTTTACGCATGCCGTGTGCGACTAATATATTTGCTACCAATTCCCCTCATCCCTTTCTTTTCGAAAATGAATTACTAAACAGCAATATCTAGAAGTAACAATAGTTAATGTTGATTAAAATAATATGTTTTTATAAGTAGTAAGTCAACCTATAAAAAAGATGAGATGGTTTCATTACAGTGAATCCATCTCATCTATATTCATCTTTTATTTTGTACTAAAACTATCGCGTTTACCATTTAAATAAGCGTATACAAGACCTACAAAGATGCCTCCACCGATGTAGTTACCGATAAATGCAAAGACGATATTTTTTAATACGTCTAACCATGATAATGCATCAATGTTATAGAACATCATTCCGGCATATAAACCTGCGTTGAAAACAACGTGTTCATAGCCCATAAATACGAAGACAATAACACCGACAGCAATGAAGAATGCTCTTGCAAGTCCTTCTTTAAATAACATTGAAACGTAAATGCCGATATTAATAAAGAAGTTACAGAATATCGCTTTAATTAAAATATTTAACCATGATGATTCTACTGTTTTAGCATGTACAGTTTTACTTAAAGCCGCAATCATCTCTGGCGTCATGATATGCGTGCCTTTCATTAAAAAGAATAAAATGAATCCGCCAATAATATTTCCTAAGAAACAGAATAAGAAAATAACGATCATTTTATTAACTGTAATTGCTTTATAGTACCAACCCACTGTTAAATACATAAAATTACTTGTTAGTAATTCTGAATTTGTTAAAACGATTAATACTAACGCTAAACTAAATGAAATAGCGCCTAACAAGTTAACTAATCCCTCATTTGTCCCCGCAAATTGAGTTTTAACAGCTAACATGAAGACAGTCACAATTGCTAATAAAAATCCTGACATCATTGCTTTTAACAAATATCTTCCAGGTGTTTTCTTAGCCATAACTTGTTTCATTTGAACTTGACCTACTGCAGATTCAACTATATCTCTTGTGGCATATGTATCTTCTACATTTTTGTGATTTTCCAACATCTATTACTACCCCCACAATATGAAGAGGTCTGGACAAAAGCGCTTAGGATTTGAGCAGAACCGAACGATGAGCAAAATTGTTTTCCAAATTTTGTCGAATCGTGATGGACTCTGCCGATAATCCTGCTTTTGGGAAGCCGTTAATCGATTTCCTAAGTACAAACACTTTATATCTTACCCCATAATATTAATTGTATATTTTACAATTATATAAAAATTATTAGTAAAGGGGTAGAACAATTTAAATTTTTCCAAAAAAATCGAGATGTAGTTTTTGGTTAAACTACATCTCGATATATAATTAGCGTGTGCGTTTAAATTTAGATAAATAATGTAAACCACTCGCAAAAATACCATATCCTAGTGCTGTTCTTAAAACATATTTAATAGCACCATTATTTAGGCATTTTGAATTAAATAATAATGTAGGAATTAATGTACTTACTGAGAATAATGCAAGTACTTTTAAATAACGTTGTTTCATCATATCATCCTCTTTTCACCTACATTATAACTTAAAAATTCTTACAAAAATTGACATCCTTATGACTTTTTATTTTTTCAACAATTTTTCTAATTGATCAAGCGTAGAATTCATTCCCGCTTCTACGCCCATGTTAATGGCTTGTTGTGCTGCTTCTTTCGTTGGAAATTCAGAAGTAGACGTCACAGTAGTACGCTTGCCTTCTTCTTCGAAATCCATAAAGATATGCATACCAGGTAGGCGTGTGTCTTTCTCACCTTGAGGCGTCGCAAAGAAATCAAAGTATTCAATGTGATGTGGTTTGTTCACTTTTTTATATTCTGTAAGTGTATAACTTGTGTGTTCAGGCGTTTCGATGGCAAAGAATGCTTGTCCACCTGTTACAGCATTAAACTTAAACACATTCGTTGTCGCACCTTGAGGATGAAACCATTGTTCAAATAATTCTTTCTTTGTATAAGCATTAAATACTTGCTCAACTGATGCTTCAAACGTTCTTGAAAATATAATCTTGTTATCTTTAATTTTAATCGTCATTGTTTACTTCCCTCATTTTCAAAAAGCTTTATTCTTACAAAATTTAACAATTTATCTCCATAAATACAACAAAAAACAGACAAGGCGGTCACCTCGTCTGTCTAAATAGATTGTCAGAAATACTATTCTTCAATAGGAAATTCTAGGTCAAACTCAACATCTAATGATTTACCTAATAAGAAACCACCAGTTTCTAATTGTTGGTTGAATGTAATACCGTATGGTTCACGATCGATTTTACCAGTAATCACTAAACCAGCTGTGTTCTTACTGTTTAAAGGATTTAAGCTAATACCTTTATAATCTAAGTCGAATGTTTCTTCTTGAGTATGGTCTTTCATAGTTAAGTTCCCAGTTACTGAATGGTCATCGACTTTAGTAATTTCAAATTTAATTTCTGGATATTGTTCAACATCTAAGAAGTCCGCGCTTTTAAGATGATTGTCACGGTCTGCTACTTTAGTATCGATTGAATTTGCTTGTACTGTAAAAGTCCCTTGTAATGAGTTTAAATCATTGAAATCGCCTGTAATGTTAGCATCAAAGTCATTAAAACGACCTTTAACATTTGATACTACTAAGTGTTGAATAGAAAAGTTTACGCCTGAATGCACTGGATCTAAATTAAAATTAGCCATGTTTGCATACCTCCAATAGTTAAATGATGAAACTACTAAATTCTGTTTCACATTTGTATATTTTTTATACTTAGTATATTAAATGAACCGGAAAGAAAATACAAGTAGAATGACTCAATTTTTAAAAAATTATTTTTTTAATGTTCCAACATTTCATGTTCAATTTCTTCTTTATTTAACTGAGCTGGATAATATGTTGGCCAATGATCCATTTCTTTTAACAATTTGTTGTTATCATTTCCCATGAAAATGTGGAAGTGTTCCGCTTTTTTGGGATAAATATTATGATCGCTAAATTGTACATAAGTAGGAAGATTATTATTTTTATCTTCGCTATCTACTAATTTAAAGATATATCTCACACCACGGTTCCCTTTTTTATAATCTAAAATTTTATAACCAACATATTCGTATTCTCCAGTTTCTGTTTTCCCATTTTTAGTAAAACTAATATGATTACCTTCAATATTTATATTTGAAATATCAGTTTTATAACCATTTTCATAATACTTTTTATATTCTCGAGCAGATTTAGATGCATCATCTTCTGCTTTATGTTTCATTACTTCATCTAAATCACCATTTTTTAAATAAGGATAAACAGATTGCCACTTGCCTGCATAATCAGATAATTGACGATCTTTTACCTGATTATCTTTGAAATAGCCTTCTGAAATGGCTTTATCATATTTGTGTTCCGCTTTCGGATCCTTAAGTTTCGTATTTGTATTTAACGCTTTATCTAACGCTTTAATATTGTCATGCATTAATTTTTGATAACTTATACTTTTATCTTTAAGTTGTTCTTTATTTAATGACTCCATATTATAGAATTTTAAAGGCTCTGCATTGGTTTCTTTACGAATAGTTTCCGTAACTTTATTCGCTACATTATCTTCATAAAGTATGTATTTAACATTATTATCTTTAATTTCTTTTACTAATTTTGTCAGTTCTTTTTGTGATGGATCTTCTGCATTCATATTTTGAATACCTTTTTGGACAAAACCATAACGATTCGCAATGTAACCTAGTGATTCATGAGAAATAAATACAGCATTTCCTTGTTTATCTTTAGTAACCTCTTTCATTGATGCATCAATATTGTTTAAATCGCCCATCAATTTTTTATAATTCTTTTCATATTCATCTTTATGTTGAGGATCTTTTTTAATCAACTGATCTTTGATTTCCTTAGCAAAGACTTCATCCATTTTTGGATCTAACCATACGTGAGGGTCATAGCCGCCGTGATGATGATGTTCGTGACCTTTTTCATGTTCATGCTCTTCGTCACCATGTTCATGTTGATCCGTTAATAATTTTGATTTATCTAATCCTTTTTGAAGCGATAATTTCTTTTTATCTTCTTTTATTGTGCCAGCAATTTTCTTTGCCACTGGATCTAAATCGTCACCTGTATATACAAATAAATCAGATTTATTTGCTTTTAAAATGTCTTTTTGTGTCGGTTCGTAATCATGTAAATCTGTACCAGCTGGATAAATTGAAGACACATTCACGTGGTTTCCACCGATTTGTTGAATGAATGATTGCAATGGATAAACCGTTGTAGATACATTGATTTTTCCGTCTTTATTACTACTTCCTTCTTTTGATTGTTCTGACTTTCCACAAGCTACTAAACTGAGTACTAAAATCGTAACTAACACAGAAATGCTTAAAACTTTTTTCATGTTTCTCCTCCTAAATAGTAATCATTACGATTTAAAAGTATATATTTAATTTTTTTAAATTACAATAGCTTTTCGATAAATATTTCTTACAAATAGAAAAAGCACATATTAGAAATAGTAAATGATTTCTAATATGTGCTTTCTCAACTCGATTATTTAAATGCATTTTCAAATATTTTATTCATAATTGTAGCTAATTCTTTAGGCGTTTCTACACACCCTCGTTTCACCCAATCTTGTAACACTCCAAAAATCGCATTGCTCATAAATATAAGTAAAAAATATTTTTCTTTCGTCGTTAAGCTTTTTGTATTCAATATAGGTACTAAGTTTAATTCAACATTATATTGTAAAATCTTCTTCATCTGAATGTGAGCTTTTTGAGCACTATCATCTCCAAGTAAGAGTAGTATCAACTTTCCTTCATCTAACCAATAATGAACCATTGTTTCTAGAAAAATATGTTGATTTGAAAATTCTTTTTTAAATATTTCTTTTTTGCCTTTTTTTAATAGTGACTTTAGATAACTATAAATAAAATTATTTTTATCTTTATAATGGGCATAAAACGTAGTTCTACTTATACCACTCTCTGTAC